>JBILOR010000001.1:0-39882 GCA_044374325.1 Candidatus Planktophila sp. | reverse complement strand
CCATAAGCAAAGGCATCAGGCCAGCGCACATAGAAAGGCTCACCATGAAAAACTCTCGCACCGCAGTAGCCGCCCTACTTATCGCCGGCTTCGCACTAACTTCAACGACTTCCTCATTTGCCGCAGAGACAGCAGCCACAAAGGCTGAGCGCGTTGCAGCCCGCACCGCATTCCAAGCCCAGATGAATACTTTCAAAGCCGCAGCAGAAGCCCGCCACACAGCAGCCGATGCCGCACACGCCACCATCGATGCTGCTCGCGCCGCCGCTAAGGCCGCTAAAGCTGCTGCAACCACAGCTGATCAGAAAGCTGCTGCAAAGGCCGCCTTCGAAGCTGCCAAATCTGCAGCCAAGGCAACAATTCCAACCAAGCCAGTTAAGCCGGTAAAGCCAGCCATCTTGGTTAAGGCAAAGCCTGCAGTAACTCCAGGCTCATAACGCAACACAAAGGCGCGTAACTGCGCCAACCAAGTTTGAATCCTCCTCTAGGGATACAAAACACCCACCGTGGATTATCGGTGGGTGTTTTGTTTTGGAATAGCTAAGCAAAAAACCAATTGGGGAATTAAAGTCCCATCAATTTGGCTTGGCGATCAAAATCAGGAACCGCGTTACGAACCTCTTCAAAAGTTCCACGCGCAACTATCTCGCCCTTATCCATATAGAGAACTAAATCAGCATCGCGAACAGTTGATAGGCGGTGCGCTATAAGAACTACGGTAGTCGAGCCCTTTAGTTTTTGAATATCTGAAGAAATACTTTCTTCCGTGCCGCCATCTAGGGCACTTGTTGCTTCATCTAGAACAAGTAACTTTGGTTTAGTAAACAGCGCACGTGCAATACCAATTCTTTGACGTTGACCGCCACTTATTTTGGCGCCGCGCTCACCAAGATTCGTATCTAAACCTTCGGGAAGATTAGCAACGAAATCGCTCAGAGAGGCAATGCTCAATGCACTGTTTACTAATTCATCACTCGCAGCTTCCAGTGGATAACCAAGAGCTACATTCTCACGGATTGAGCCATTAACAACCATCACATCTTGAGGTACATACGATATTGCACCGGGCCACCGTGCAATCGCTTCCAGTGGAGTTACGCTGGAAATCTTTGTTGAGCCGCTGTCTGGCTCGATTACCCCGAGTAGTACATCTACAAGCGTTGTCTTTCCCGCTCCTGATGGGCCAACGATTGCAATTACTGTGCCAGCAACTGCTGACACTGAAACACTATTAAGCGCTGGCTCCGATTTATTGGGGTAAGTCAAAGATACATTTGATATCTTGACACTTGCATCAAAACCGACATGATCGGTATGTACAACATCATCAAAATGTTCAATCATTGGCTTGTTTCCAAGAAAATCAATCAAATCTAGTGTCGGCTTGGCCATGCCAAAACTATTTTTCATCATTACTACACCTTGTTGAATTCTCAAGACGGCTGGGCCTATTCTGGTTCCGGTTGCAACAAAAATTGCCAACGTCGCAACTGCATGAGCTGCATCTTGTAATGCAAACTGGAGTGCGCCAATAAGTACTGCTCCAACCACAACTGTGGTTTCTAAAACATACTTACTTATATATGGCATAAAGCCAATTTCTGCATTTACATTTGCAATATCTAATCTAGTTTCTGCAATTGAGCGAGCGTAGTAATCCCGACGATTTCTAACCACTGACTCTCTATAGGATGAAAATACTTCGACAATTTTTTCATTGCTTTTAATCGTTAATGTTGAGCTCAAATTTCCAATTCTATTTGCGCGCTCATGCATTAACTTGTAAAGAACCAAGGCAACAACACCGAAAATCATAACTGTGCCAATTGAAGTGATTGGGTCAACTGCAAACAATCCCAGGATCAATATGAAAAGTAGGGCTACGTCGGCAACCAACATGACAGACAGCGCAATAATCTGCAAAGCGATTATCTGAACTCCGCTAGTTACGGCAAAAAGAGACTCTTGAGTGCCCCATCTTTGAATCACCAGCAGAGGTTGTGCCAATAGCCTGGAAATTAGATTTGCAGATATCACTGCACCTCTACGGCTCATGAAATAGAGGATTCTCCTTGTAATGAATATCGAAATAATTGTTCTTCCAACGAGCAAGGAAACGGCAGCTAGCCCAATAATTGAAGCTTGCGCCTGAATACTAAAATTAGATATCCCAAGTATTTCTAGGACTTTGTAAACTCGGCTACTTGGGTCCCTGGATTGAACACCCGTTACTGAGAGTGTTCCAAGTAGCCCTACGGCTAGTACTCCCAGCAAGTCGAGAATTCCTAAAAAGATTTGGATGGCAGTTATATAGGTAAGTTTTTTTCTATCCTTTTTATCAAGAATTCCTATTGATTTTCGAAAATTTAGAAATTTGTTCGGTCCAATAATTTGATTAATCATTTTAACCTTTTTTCTTGAAGAAATCTTTTACTGATTTAGCATTTCGGTCTTTCTCGGAAATGATTGGATTTTGATTGGGCCAAGGAATATCAAGATCTGGATCTAATGGATTGATTCCAAATTCCATTTTTGGGTCGTATTCTTTATCTAACAAGTAATTAATTGTTGAGTTAACTTCGAGTGCCTGGAGCGCATGCCCCAAGCCTTTGGAAATATAGATAGCTTTCCCTTCTTTGGCAGAAAGTTTTAGGCTCACAAATTGGCGGAAGGATTCAGAATCTGGTCTCAAATCCACTATTACATCCAAGATAGAACCTGAAGAGCAGGTAACTATTTTAGTTTGACCAACAAGTTCATCGCTGAAATGAATACCTCTGATAACACCTTCGTGAGAAGTTGATGTGTTTGCTTGTCTCACTTCAAATTCTGGAAACCCAATTTCGTTAAGCGCTTCTACTTTGAACCATTCGCGAAACATCCCTCGTTCATCTTGAAATACAGGTGACTCAATAAGCCAAGCACCGGCAATTGCGAGAGGCGTAACTTTCATGAACACATCCTACTTAGCCAACGACAGCATCATGTCAGGTAGCGCTTTTTGAACTGAATCTTTCCAAGGGCCGAGAGGTGTTATGCCAGATTCTGACCATTTTTGATTATCCAAAACAGAATACTTTGGTCGCTGCACCCTAGTTGCGAACTCTGAGGAAAGGATAGGGATCACTCTGGCTGGATCTGCGCCTGCGATTTCAAATATGTACTGTGCAAATTCAAACCAACTACACGATCCTGCGTTAGTTCCATGAAACACACCTGAGGCAACATTTTCCGTCACTGCATTCACTGTTAACACTGACAAATCGAATGCACTTGTGGGTTGACCTTGTTGATCGCTTACTACTCGTACGCTTTCGTCACTATTCAAAGCCTTCTTTAACATCGTTTTATAAAAATTTTTTCCAAAAGGGCTATAAAGCCACGCAGTTCTAATTATCAAAGATTTTAATGGGTACTCGTTTAGTATCTCTACTTCGCCAGCTAATTTGCTCTTTCCATAAATTGAGAGGGGTTCTTTTATATCATCTACCATCCAAGGTAAATTGCGATTACCTGCAAAAACATAATCGGTTGAAAAGTGTACCAACTTCGCACCAATTGACTTGCTTGCAATTGCGACATTTGCAGCTCCTGATTGATTAACCTTAATTGCTTCATCAGAATCAATCTCAGCCTGCTCAACATTTGTGTATGCAGCTGCATTAATAACTACATCTGGTTTTATGTTGTTAAAGCAATGTTTTAACATGACCATGTTTGTAATGTCTAGATCAGTGTGAGTTAGAGCTACAAAATCAACTCCCTTAGCATCTAACGTTTCCTGAAGGCATCTACCGAGTTGACCGTTTACCCCTGTTATTAGCCATTTCATTTCTTAAGTGGCCGCCACCAGGCTTCATTTTCCTGATACCAATTGATGGTTTCCCTTAAGCCAACTTCCCAATCAATTTGAGGTGCATAGCCAAGTTCATTTGAAATTTTGGCGATATCAACTGAATATCTAAGGTCATGACCTTTTCGATCTTCAACATATTCAATTGATTCTGGACCCTTACCCATTATGTCGAGAATTTTATCGGTGAGCTCAAGGTTGTTTAGCTCGGTACCTCCACCTATATTGTAGATCTCGCCTGCTTTGCCTCTGGTAAGTGCTAGATGGATACCGCGACAGTGGTCATCGACATGCAACCAATCTCGCACATTCATGCCACTTCCATATACAGGAACTTTCTTATTATCAATTAAATTTATAACGAATAGCGGGATTACCTTTTCAGGATATTGATTTCGCCCATAATTATTGCTGCATCTTGTAACACGAACATCAATGCCATGCGTTTTGAAATAAGATCGACAGATTAGATCAGCTGAGGCTTTTGAAGCCGCATATGGTGAATTCGGTAGCAACGGATCTGTTTCAGGCCAGGATCCTTTTTCAATCGAACCATAAACTTCGTCAGTTGAGACTTGCAAATATGTCTTAACTTCGCTTTTTCTAACTGCATCCAGAAGCGTCTGGGTGCCCAAAACATTTGTGACTACAAAGTCTTTCGCCCCATTTATAGAACGATCTACATGTGATTCGGCCGCAAAATTTACAACTAAATCATTTTGGGAGACAAGATTGCCAACAAGTTCTGCATCACAAATATCGCCCTCTATAAACTCATAACTGTCCGCTGAAAGCTCGGAGAGGTTAGTGAGGGTTCCGGCATAGGTGAGTTTGTCCAATACGGTTACCTTAGAAATTCCACCAAGTGTGCCATCGACAATTCGTCGGACATAGTTTGAGCCGATAAATCCAGCCCCGCCTGTAACCAATATCCGCACTTCAACCACTCCTTTTCAATGTGATTGACCAAACCTACAGGTCAAGTACCCTTATTCAGGTGAAGGGCATAATTCTTGCAGGTGGCACAGGCTCGCGGCTATGGCCATTGACTAAAACAACGAGTAAACAGCTACTGCCTATATATGACAAACCTCTGATTTATTACCCGCTCTCGACTTTAATGCTCGCCGGTATTCAAGATATCTTGATAATTACTACACCTCAGGATTCAGAAAGTTTCAAGAATTTACTCGGTGATGGCAGCACTATAGGTATATCAATCACTTATGCAGTGCAACCAAAACCTGAAGGGCTTGCACAAGCTTTCTTGATTGGAGAAGATTTTGTAGGAAACGAATCGGTAGCCTTAATTCTTGGAGATAACATATTTTATGGGTCTGGCCTTGGACGTAAGTTGTCAGAAATTAACTGTTTAGATGGTGCAACTATTTTCGGCGTTAAAGTTCAAGACGCTTCACGATATGGAGTTGTTGAAATATCGGACACCGGCCAAGTTATCTCTATCGAAGAAAAGCCTAAGGCACCCAAATCTGAGATGGCTGTTCCTGGTCTTTACTTTTTTGACAATACGGTCTCGAAGCGTGCAAAAAATGTGACTACAAGTTCAAGAGGCGAACTCGAGATCACGTCAGTTATTGAGAGCTACTTAATAGAAAACAAAATTCAGTTCCGGCAGTTGCAGGAAAATACAAAATGGATGGACTGCGGAACAGTAGATAGCCTTAATGAAGCAGCAAATTATGTGAAGTCAATCGAGCAGGATATTGGCTTTAAGATTGGCTGCATTGAAGAAGTTGCATTTAGGCAAGGCTGGATTACAAGCGAGGAGCTAGCAGACATCTCTAAAGCACTTGGAAAAAATGAATATGCAAGTTATTTGCAAAATGTATTGAATTCGTAACGTTATGGCTCCTATAAGGATGAAGATTGGCTACGTTCCATATTCCCAAGATTTAAACCATCCAGGCGACAGGCGTCGGTTAAAAATTACTTCAGATGTTGAGGGTATCGAAATTGAAGTTGAAAACTTAGCCAATCTGGATGTTCTTGTTCTCTCAAACTCAAGTAACTTTAGTAAATACCTCCACAAAGTCGACTGCCCTGTAATTATTGATCTTGTCGATGCATACTTGGCTGAACGCCCTGGATTTTTTCGTGACTTTGGTAGGAACATTTTAAGAACATTAAACGGCACAAGCAGCCTTAAATTCTTAAGGTACACGTCACATTTAAAGTATGCCTGCATAAATGCCGATGCAGTAATTGTTGCAACTATTGAGCAATCAAATTTTATAAAGGAATTTAATCAAAATATTCATGTCATCATTGATGATCAAAGTGAAATGTTAAGCAACCAGGACTTCATGCGGGAGGAACCACTTCCGGATCAAAAGTCTTACTTATTTTGGGAAGGACTCGGGTATACCCTCAAGCACTTTAAATCTATATCTAAAGAACTAGAAGATTTCCTGATTTCAAATGATTACTACTTAAAACTGCTTACAAATCAAAAATTTCATCGATGGGGTGGATTTTTGGGAACTTCTAATTCAGAGAAAATTATAAGAAAAATCTTTCCGAGGGCCTGGGATAAAATAGAGATATTACCTTGGTCTATTGAAGGCACTAAGAGAGCTGCAAACTCTTCAATTCTTGGAATAATTCCTTTAACAAAGAATGACAAATTCGCTATGTTTAAGCCTGAGAATAAATTGATTTCCATGTGGGCAATGGGAATTCCTGTTCTATGCTCACCGAGTGCTGCTTACTCGCGGGTGGCTCAGGATATAAAAATGCCGATAATGTTGTGTGATGAAACCTGGCTCGAAAGTCTTAGGTTGATAACATCAAACTCAATAATTCGCAAGGATATGATCGAAAACGGTATGGACTATTACAATCGAAATTGCACGCGAGAGATTCTCCAAATCAAGTGGTTGGCAGCTATTGAATCCGTTTTGACTGAATAGTTCCATTTCTTGCCAGCAGCCTGACAAAATGAGGGCCGGTGAGAGAAAATCTTAAAGGTATGCAGGATGCAAAATAAAGACAGATTAGAATTGCATGCTTAACTCGATAACGAATAGTGGGTGTATCGCCGGCAGCCGTGGAAGAGATGTTTGCACGAGCTAAAGAAGAATAAAAGACCGCTTCTTCAGAATCTTGGCGCTCGTACCATGGATAGTGTATGGCCGAATTTGATCCAGCTAATCTCAATGAGGGCCTGTAGTAAAAAGTTTCCTCACGTCTCGGGTAGTAGGCAATAGTTGTATCTACGCCATTGAGATAGGTTTCCTTAGAAAATTTCACGCGCCAGTTATCGCGCTCCCACTTTCTAACGCGTGTTCCCTCATCGTCGTGTGGCACATCAGAAAGTGGAAGCGCGAGCCCAATCTTTGGAAACCAAGGATATTTTTCGCTTACTTTCTTCATGTTCTCAAACGCTTCGTTTGCGGTATCTGAATAATCTAAATCCCCATCACTGAAAAAGAACGGCCCTGTGCCGTCATCAGCGAGAAATCCGGTAACAAACAAATCTCGTGGACCAATCCCATAATCAAAATGCTCGATGCGAATCCCTAAGGAATCTCTATAACCAATGAATGGGTTCCAGGTAGACCCCATATCTAGAATGACAGGCTTCAAGGGAATGGAAGATCTCTCCACAAATGCCATTGCCTGCTGCAGACCGTATATGCGGTTGAAACAAACAATATAAAAAGGAATTTCTTGAACCATTCGCGCATTCTATTCCTAAAGAGCTAATTTCATGCTGACGAAGTAACAATTCAGGGCCAATATCTAACTAACCTAAAGTAGAATCTAGGTCATGGAGACAACATGAGCAACAACCTAGAATCCTCCGTAGTTACTATTACAGGGGGAACAGGGTCATTCGGTTCGACCATGCTCAAGCGACTTTTGTCCATTGGTTGCCAAGAGATTCGTATTTTTAGCCGAGACGAAAATAAACAGGATGCCTTGAGAAATTCCATACTGGATGAAAGAGTAAAGTTTTTTATTGGGGATGTAAGAGACAGGGACAGCGTAAGCAAAGCCATTAGAGGCTCAGACTATGTATTCCATGCAGCCGCTTTAAAGCAAGTGCCATCTTGTGAATTTTTTCCCATGCAGGCTATTGCAACAAATGTAAACGGAAGTTTTAACGTAATTGATGCTTGTTTTGAACATTCAGTAAAGTCGGTTGTTTGCCTGAGTACAGATAAGGCCGTGTATCCGATAAATGTCATGGGAATGACTAAAGCAACAATGGAGAAAACTGCTCAATCTTTTGCAAGAAGTCTAGATAACGCTAAAACGCGTGTGGCAATTACGCGCTATGGAAACGTAATGATGTCTAGAGGCTCTGTCATACCTCTATTTGTAAAACAAATTCAAACTGGTTTGCCAATTACAATAACTGATCCACACATGACGAGGTTCATGATGTCATTAGAGGATTCTGTAGAGCTTGTTGAGTATGCATTCAAGCATGCACAAACTGGCGATTTGTTTGTTCAGAAAGCGCCTGCATGCACGATTCTTGATCTGGCAAGAGGTGTCTCTTTAGCATTGGGCAAAACCTCAGAACCAGAAATTAGAATTATAGGTGTAAGGCATGGCGAGAAGATTTATGAATCACTACTGGGCTCTGAAGAGAGAGCAAAAGCTGAAGATCTAGGTAACTACTTTAGGGTGCCGTTAGACTCAAGGTCGCTTGATTACAATATTTACTTTGATAAGGGAACAGAAAACAAGAATAGATTTGATTCATTTGATTCACAAAATACAAATCAGTTAAATGCTGGCGAAGTGGCGAATTTGTTGCGTAGTAACAAAGAATTTAACGAATTGGTAAGCGCAAACTAATGAAAAAATTTAGATTAAGCACAATAATCGGTACTCGGCCAGAAATTATACGCTTGCAGGCGATTTTGAGTCTATTCGATAAAGATTTTGACCATCGAATCATCCATACCGGGCAAAATTTTGATGCATCTCTTTCTAGTAACTTCTTCACTGAACTTGGGATACGTAACCCTAATTTGATGCTCAACTGTTCAAATGAGTCTTTAGGTAGTTTTTTAGGAGATTTATTTCCAAAAATCGAAGATGAGTTTCTGAAAAATAGACCGGACGCAATTCTCATTTTAGGCGATACAAATAGTTCACTAGTAGCTATCCAAGCCAGACGGATGGGCATACCTGTTTACCATCTTGAGGCCGGAAACAGATCGTTTGACATAAATGTGCCTGAAGAAATAAACCGAAAAATTGTAGATCACTGTTCTGATTTCAATTTATGTTATACCGAGCATGCCCGCAGGAACTTGATCGCCGAGGGTCTCCACCCCAGAATGATTGGTGTTATTGGTTCACCTTTGAATGAAGTAATAACGAATTTCAGTAGTCGATTAGATAAGTCAGATGCTCTTAATGATAACAACCTAGAGACTTCAAAGTATTTCCTTGTAAGTCTACATCGAGCAGAAAATGTAGATTCTGAAGTTCGCCTACGACAGATCGTGGATACGCTAAATGCAATCGCCAACAAGTATGAACTTCCAATACTGGTCTCAACTCATCCGAGAACAAGGATAAAACTCAAATCGGCTAATTTAGCCTTCCATGAGTTAATTGCATTTCACGAACCTTTTGGATTTATTGACTATCTGCGTCTTCAGAAGAGTGCGAAAGTGGTCATTTCAGATAGTGGATCAGTTAGTGAAGAATCGGCCATCTTAGGGTTCCCTGCCATCACAATTCGAAACTCAATTGAACGCCCAGAAGCCATTGAATCTGGCGTACTCATACTCTCTGGCATAGAATCGCATTCAGTTTTGAGTAGTATTGAAAGCGCAATTACTGGGAAACCTGCAGCAAGCATCCCAAACGAATACTTAATCACAGATACAGCTCAACGAGTTAGCCGGTTCATACAGTCCACCTTGCCAAATTATTCGTTTTGGACAGGGCGCCGAGAATTAGAATAAATGAATTCCGCTAAAAGTCCTGCAAGTAAACCAGTTTTTTCCGTAATCACTCCCGTATTTAACGGCGAAGAATACATTCGTGAAACTATCAATTCAGTTTTGGATGCTGCTCAAGGGTTTTCTCTAGAATACTTAGTAGTTGACGACGGCTCTACTGATCTGACCTATCAAATTTTGTTGGAATTTTCTGAATCAATCAAGATTATTAGAAAGCAAAATGGTGGCGAACCCAGCGCCGTTAATAGAGGCCTGGAAGAGTCATTAGGTGAATTCATCCTCATTTTGAGCGCAGATGATCCACTATTTACGAGTGAAATATTCAGTGGTGTTCAAGAGTTTTTCAATCGTAATAGGAGCGCAGTCGCTTGGTATCCAAACTGGAGAAAAATAGATAAACAAAGCAATTTAATCGAAGAGATTGTGCCACTTGAATTCTCATTAGAAAGAGTTCTAGGTTTAGGCATGTGTCTGCCAGGGCCAGGCACAATATTTCGAGCAAGTTCTGCCAAGGAGATAAAGGGTCGGTCAACCGGAATAAAATTTGCTAGTGATTACGAATTCTGGTTGCGGTTAAGTCAGGTTGGGGAAATAGTTCATAGAAATCAAATGGTCGCACAATGGAGACAACACAGCGGCTCGACATCGATTGCCTCACGTGGCAAAGCTATGGGCGAAGAGAGAATTCAACTGATTGATTCATTCATAGAGAATTACTCGATAGATCCGGAATTAGCCAAATCGGCAAGAGCAAGTGCACGCTACTTTGCTGCCGCTTTAGGAGTTTTCGATAAGTGTGTAACATCGAGAAAGCTAATTATCGAATCTATTTTGATAAGGCGAGGTTTGCCAGAAGTTGCAAAAATCCGAGTTGTTATTTTTGCACTCCTGCATCCAGCTAGTTTTTACATCACAAAACTAATTGCAAAGTTATCTAGAAGATTTTTTAATAAAATAAATAGTATCTAGAAGAAACTAAAGTTCTTCTATTAAAGCCTTAATGGTCGGAACATCCGAATAGCCAGCTGATAGCCATCTTTGCAAATTTTCTTCAGGTTCGACTGTAATGAGGGTTCGGTCTATCTCATCGCCCGTTAACTTTTTCTCAATTATTAGGTCTGGGCGATTAAATTTATCTCTAAACATCTCAAGAAGCTCCGCTTTCGAAACCCTATCCGCAGGCACTTGATGAAACGTTCCGGCGGCAAAAAGATCATCTTCAATAATTCCCCTGCAAATGCGAGCAAAGGCATTTGTTGTTATCCCGTTCCATAAGTGATCTAGGTAGCCTGAGACCTTGGCTGAATGCTCTTGGCTTAGCAACCACTCGAGAAGTGAATTATTGTTTCTTTGATCTCGCCCGACAATCGAACACCTTAAATTCATAAAGTGCTCCGAATCTATCTCGCCTAAACTCTTGCTTTTGCCATAAGTGTCAACAGGGTCATGGGCATCGCCTTCAGAGTAATTTCCCTTTACGCCTGAATAAACACAATCTGTTGCAATTTGAATGACATAAGCATCTATTTCTTTAGCAATTTGATTTAAAGTCGAGGGAAACTCTGAATTAACCAGATAAGCATTACTTTGGGAAACAGGGTCTTGATCATTTATATAAGGCTTAATCACTCCAATACAGTTAATAATCCATTCGGGCCTTACGTCCTGAATGAATCTTCGAGAAGATTTAGAACTTGCATCAAAGTGCATGCCATCGACGATTGAAGTTCGATTAATCTCATGAACGTCAAAGTTGCTAGACCTATTGAATAAATCTGTTATCGCAGACCCGAGCATTCCTTTGCTGCCTAGTATCAATATCGGCTTCATATATTTTTCTCGCCCAGAAAGTTTAGTGAGTCGCCAATTCCAAAAATGGTTAGGGTTTGATTGATTAATCGTTTGAAATTTGAAAGAATTTTGCGGCTCTCGAACACGGAATTAATCGCATATCCCCCATCTACTCTGTTTATTTTGCCAGATGTTGAACTTGAATTCTTGACACTTACTGTGTGGATTAAATTAATAATATCTATTGGATTGAAACCCGTGGATTTAAGCATCTTAGGCTTAAGATTTTCTAAAGCGAAAAGTAGTTCTATAGATTTCTTATTTAGCAAAACTTGGTGTTCAGGGTAGGAGAGAACGGACCAATTCTCACCCAATACTTTCGCATTGATGCTTTGAGAATTTGGGGTGGTGCCATAAAACGCCCCGCCCTTACGCAAACGTTGTGCAGCTAAGTTAACGATACTTGCTGGACTGCTTACATGCTCTAAAACTTCAATAGCAGCTACAACATCAAATGGCCCAGGAAGATCACCTTCACTCAAGTCGCCTTTATGAACAGTCCATCCGTTTGAAGACGCAATTCTTATTGAGTCTGGTGAATACTCGGTTCCAGAGCAAATCCAACCTTTATCTTGTGCAGCCTCAAGGAATATTCCGGCACCGAAGCCGATATCTAGAATATTGTTTGATTCCGTTCGGTAACCCTCAAGCGAATCAATTCGTTTATCCAAATTAGTTCTCACAAATTGTGGTATCTCTAAATTTATTCCGTCGTAATACCCCGCATAATGTTCTTCGATAGTTCTAGAGTCTGGAATATCCCTTGCGTAAATAGATTTACAGTTTTTACATTTACGCCAGAATGGGTTGTTTGGATTTTTGCAGAATCTCAATCTTGCAAATCTTGCTGAATCACATATGGGGCATCTTCTTGATACAACCATTTGTGATTTCATCGTATTGTGATTCTTAGTCGATTCTTACTAATCCACTAGATGTTTCGACTTCAACAGCAACAATGCCAGTATCGCCATCATTTGAATCTGCAGAGACCCATTCGACTTCAATGCCACTTCCGATAGCAGCTTTAACTTCTGAGCCAAGCCAATCAGAGATTGCTGATTCATCTCCGGCTATCTCAATCTTCACAATCTTTGCTACTGCTTTGCCATCAGTAGATGGGTGATGGTTTTTAATCCACTGTACGAAGAATGGCATCTGGCGATCTTCTAAAGTTCCAAGAACGCCAATCTGTTTCCAGCTCAAATCTGTTCCATCAGGCTTGGTGCGGTGACCATCTACTGCTGGGCGGCCCAAACGAGTTTCAACTTCTGCAAGGTCTTCAACTGCAACAACCCAAGTTAGCCAGCCGCCACCTTCTGCGGCTCGCTTTGATACAGCCTTGCCAAATGGTGATGAATCAGATGCTGGGTGATCTAGTGGGCAGACAACTTCAATGTATTGACCATTAAGAAGTGGCGCTGTGAAGTTACGAGTACCAAATCTTGGGTGCACTCCACCGTCAACAAAGGTGGTTCCTAAACGAGAACCAAGTCTTTGGACAGTATCTGCTAGCTGGTCATGAGAAGTTACATATGAGACATGGTCTAGGCGCATGAGCAAATCTTGCCCTATCCAAAGGGGTGCTTTTTACCATCCTGAAAAATAGCCATCCATCCAATAAGGTATGCCCATGCGAATCTTGATCACTGGCGGAGCCGGTTTTATTGGGTCTCACCTGACTGATCGACTAGTGGCTGACGGCCACCAAATCACTATTTTGGACAATCTAGCCACGGGCCGTAAGGAAAACATTTCGGCACACTTGGGTGGCACAAGCGTAACTTTTATTGAGGGCTCTATCTTAGATCTATCCTTATTGGACAGCCTGATTAAGGAAACTGAATACGTTTTCCACCTAGCTGCGGCTGTTGGTGTATTTAATATCGTTAATCACCCGCTAGACAGCCTGATGACAAATATTAGAGGCACTGAAAATGTGCTCGAGGCCGCACATAAATATTCAAAGCCAGTATTTGTAACGAGTAGTAGCGAGGTTTACGGAAAGAATGCTTCTGACTCACTTAAGGAGTCTGATGATCGCATTCTTGGAGCGCCCGTAACGCTGCGTTGGTCATATAGCGAAGCTAAAGCGATTGATGAATCTTTAGCTTATGCCTATTGGGTCGAGAAGAAACTTGAAACCCGAATTGTTAGATTCTTCAACACCGTGGGGCCACGTCAACTTGGCGCATACGGAATGGTTGTCCCACGCTTTGTGCAATTTGCACTGAAGAATGAACCAATCACTATTTATGGCAATGGTGAACAAACAAGATGCTTCGGCCATGTCCTAGATGCCGTTGATGCTGTTGTAAGAATTGCATTTTCAGACAACACAATTGGTAAGGTTATAAATATTGGTAATGACTTTGAAATATCAATTAATGATTTGGCAAAGAAAATCATTGAACAAACAAATTCAAAGAGTGAAATTGTTTATGTGCCTTACGAAGAAGCATACGGTGATGGCTTTGAAGACATGGAACGTCGAGTACCAAATATCGACCTAATCAAATCACTTGTTGGCTGGGAGCCTAAGCGCGATCTATCAACAATGATTTCGGATATAGCTGATTTCTTGCAAAAGTAGTTACTAAACAAAATAAGAACTAAAGAAGTTCTACCCCAGCTTGTTCCCCATAGTTATTGGTGCAATCCAAAACTGGAATTCCTCGAGCCAACAAAGACGCCACATTTAATCCTGGCTGATTGGTCGCAACAATTGCAACATTACAATCCCATTCTTCTGTTACTGGTTTGGTTCCTTCCCAAAGTGGAACGAGTGGATCAACCCAAGAAACTTCAGCATTTCTAGCCACGAGAGCAGCTCTTAAGGCGCTTGCTGGTGTCTCACGAACATCGCCAACACCTGGTTTATATGCAACACCCATAATAAGTACCTTAGGCGTAGCAGTTGAGGTTTTAACGAGCGCTAGAGCCCGTTCTGCAACGTAGATAGGCATTTGATTAGCGATCTCATCAGATCGCTCTACCAAACTAGCTACTTGCCCACCCTTGCGTGCCCACCAAGTTAGATAAAGAGGGTCCACGGGAATGCAGTGGCCGCCAATACCGACTCCTGGTCTAAACGGCATAAAACCATAAGGCTTGGTGGCTGCGGCATTGATTACTTCATGAACATTAATGCCTTGAGCGCTACATAACTGAGTGAATTCATTGATCATTGCAATGTTGACTAAGCGGAAAGTATTTTCAAGCATTTTTGCAGCTTCAGCAATTTCAGGAGTTGATGTAGCAACAACTGAATCACAGATTGAATTGTAGAAAGCCAATGCACGCTTCTGAGATTCCTCATCAATGCCACCAACCAAGCGTGGCGTATTCTTTTGATCCCAAACTGGATCACCTGGATTTACTCGTTCTGGCGCTGATGCGTAAAAAAGTTCATTAGCGTGTGGCGATTTCAAACTATTAACTAGCGGGATTATTACATCTCTCAATGTGCCGGGGTAAGAAGTTGATTCACTAACTAATAAAGTACCAAGTGAAAGATGGGGCGCCACATCGCGAGTCGCACTTTCCAAAAGTTCTAAATCTGGATTACGTGCCTCATCTAATGGCGTTGGGACACAGATAGTTACGACAGAGGCTGCAGATACATCTGATGGATCATTAGAAGCTATAAATTTATTTGCCGCAATGGCATTTGCCAAACGAGTATCTGAGATGTCCTCAACGGGACTTGAGCCTGAATTTAGTTGTTTGACACGAGAAACTGACTTCTCAATCCCAATAACTGACCACCCGGCATCAACGGCAGCCATTGCCAAGGGAAGCCCAACATAACCTTGACCAATAATCGCCAATACCTTCGAGCGATCGCTCAAATCTATCCCAGCCATTCTTATGCGTACCCCAAATCTCTAATCACGAATTAAAAATCAATAACTTATAAGTTTGATATTCCGCTGAGCCTACCCAACCAAAAGGGCTGAAGCATCAATATCAGACTGGCTTCCCGGGTAATTTCTGTTGATTAAAGTTGCCACCTCTTGAGCCGATGCCTTATCCCCGATGGACAAGTAATTTCTAATTAGTTCTAGCTGGCTCGCGGTGTTCCAGGGGTCTAGTTCCTTTAAGCGTTCACGATACTTTATTGCATCAGGCCTACTGTTCATGGCTTCTAGAGTTAGGGCAGGAAAGTAGTTTCCGTAGTAAGAACGTGAATCAACCTTGTTTATCTGATCTATAAGATCGAATGCTTCTTTAATAGCATTCTGATTAAGAGCTAAACTTGCTAGCTGAATAAGGTACTGGGGATTATTCAATGAACTCTTTGATTCAGAAACTATAGTTGGTACGTAAGTTTGAGTGGTATAAGAATTCTGATTATTCTTCAAATCAAAAAGTTTTGAAGATTTTCCTAAGGCTGGTACAACCGAGATCAGAACAAAAATTGTAAGCACAAAACTAACCACATAAGTTACAGGAAACAAAGTTTCAGAATTTTTTGAAACGGATGATTTACCTCTAGTTGCTTTATTCTTTTGACCTGCGTCGGCAAACTCACTTCGCTGGCCGTTAACTGATACTGCAGTAAGCACGCCTCCGGTAATCCAAAACCAAACACCAACGCCTAGATTGTCTACGGTTACAACATTTAGCGCGACAGTTCCTAGCCAGATTCCAAGTAAAGCGCCAGCCTTTAGTTTATCTTCGCCTTTAAATTTGATCATTGACTTTATACCTAAATATGTTACGAATAAAACTAGCAACATATAGGGAATGAAAAGAGTTACTCCGCCTGTTGCTAGTAACTGCATATAAATGCTGTGTGCGTTATCAGTGATCTGACCTTGCACAACTTGATTCTGTACTGCATATTGCCGGTAGTACTCGCCAAAACGATCTATACCAACACCAAAGATTGGATAATCCTTGAACATTCCAATCGACGCATTCCAGTAATCAAAACGGTTACGAAGCGTGCCCTGATATAGCTTATTCGCGAGCGGACCCATGTTTAGAACTGCAAGTACTACCGGGGCGCCTGCTATAACCGCTACGGCTGAGCCAAGTTGGCCATAGCGTTTATTAATGATCCAGAGTTTGACCAAAACTATTACTGTAGCGCCAATTAAAAAGCCAAAAACGCCTTGGATTGAACCTGAACGCCAAAGAATGTAGAGGCTTGCGAGCAATCCAACTACATAACTAACTTGAAACTTACGGTCTTTCGCATCGAGCGCCAAGTAGAGAATCGCAATACTTGCGAGACCAAGAAATCCTGAGGTGAAGTTAGGGTTTCCAAGAGTTGTAATGAACGGGTTGTAATCAATTTTCCAGCCAACTGGGTCTGCGCCTAATCCTTGAAGGATTCCATAAACAGCTAGAAGCAACCCAGAAATACCAAAAAAAGTGAAGTATCTATTTACGGACTTAAGATTGAAGACAAGAGATCCGGCAGTCATCAAAATGATCATTGCCGTGTAGGAGAGTGCGCCATTGTTACGATGGAACTCACCAAAGATGGCCGTGTACTTAACGTCTGTAGCTACCGTAGTAATCAGGAGTCCGAGGGCAAGTAAACTAATTAATCCCAGGCCAATTTTTTGATTTCCTGAAGAAAGTTTATGTGCGCCTAACAAAGCAGGCATTACGAGCCCTAAAGTAATTGCTGCAAACAAAACCAACACAAACATCTTAGGTAGATTGATTGGGTCCTCTAGCTTTGTCCAGATTGTTAAAGTGGTAAAAACACCACCCAAGAGAACAAGGGTCTGAACTTTTCTGGCCTCAATATCGCTAAGTGCTCTAGCTAATCTCATAAGTCAAGGGTACCTAAGCTCTCTAAATATCTAGTTAACAACCAAGGAAATACTCAAATAAAAGGCCGAAGCCCGGTTCCTGTAAAGGAACCGGGCTTCGGTTTGAGAGTCTTTTAAAGGACTCCTTTGAAGCTCGGGCTAATTAAGCCTTAACCTTCTTTGCAATCTTGGCAACTAGTGTGCTCAAGGTTGTGACCTTTGCAGTCAAAGCAGCCATTAACTTAGCTACTTCAGCTGAAAGCTCAGCAACTGCTGCTGTAGCAGCATCTGCAGATTCCTTAGCTTCTGTTGCAGCAGCTGTAGCAGCATCTGCAGCTTCAGCAGCTGATAGAGCAGCATCAGTTGCAGCATTAGCTGCATCTAGAGCGTCTTGTGCAATTGCACCAGCAGCTTCAGCAGCTTCTACAGCCATTTCTCCTGCAGCTTCAGCAGCTGCAGCAGCATCCTGAGCAGCGATTGTTGCAGCATCTGCTGCCTCAATTGCCTGATCAGCAGCATCCTTTGCATTGTTACCTGCATCAGTTGCTTCGTTAGCTGCATCAGTTGCTTCTTGAGCAGCTGTTAGAGCTGGGTTTGTTACTGTGGTTGAAACAGTAGCAACTGAAGCTGTGTATGTAGTAGCAGCTGTCTTGATTGCTGCTTCTGTGTCAACGCCAGCGAAGTTAACAGTACCTGTAAGTGTGAACTTACCTGGTGTTGCTGGAGCATAAAGTGTCAAAGTAGCAACGCCAGCAGCGAATGTTGGGTTTGCGACTAGAGCATCTGAACCTGAAGCTAATGAGAAGTTAGCAACTGGAGCAGCAGTGAATACGGCACGAGCACCATCAGCAACACCTGAAGCTGTGATTGTTAGTGTCATCTTCTCGCCTGCATCGTATGAGTCCTTGTCGAACTTCCATGACAATGTAGCAGCTGTAACAGGTAGAACTGTTACTGGCACAGCCAATGTAACTGTTCCGCTAGTTAAGGTAACTGTTGTAGTTCCAGCCTTTACGCCTGTAACTGTAGCTCCATCCGCTGTAACTGTTGCGATTGTCGCATCAGCTGAAACTGCTGTAACTACTGGAGTTGCTGTTGCATTCTTGTTTGCATCTGCACCGGCAACTGTAAGAGTCATTGATTCGCCAACGCCAACATTCTTCTTTGATGCTGTTGCTGACAATGTAGCAAGAGTTCCAAGGAATGTGAATGTCTTTGTTGCAACAAGTGTTCCATCTACAGTTACTGTGATTGTTGATACGCCTGTACGGCCATCAGCATGTAGGTAAACGTTGTTATCTCCGCTTACGCCACCAGCAACAGTGATTGAAGATCCGCGAGCAGCAGCACCGTTTGTTGATGCTAGAAGACCAGCACCTGAAACAGAGAATACAACTGTCTTAGAAGATGTTCCCTGGATCTTTGTTGTACCTGTGCGGTATTGGATTGTCTGGATCTTTGCAACTGCTGCTGTTGCAGCTGTTCCGCTTGCTGTTAGAGCCGTAGCAGCTGCATCAGCAGTTAGAGTTGCGTCAGCACCAATGAATACAGAAGTAGAAGAAAGTGTTACAGGAGTAACAACTACTGTCCATGTCTGTGTTGTAACTGGGACTGTTGATGAAATTGAAGCCACAATTGACTTAACTGTGTAGGTATATGTACCTGCAACAGTTGGAGTTACAGAGATTGTTGTGCGGCCTGAAATTAGAGCAGCAGCAGCAGAGTTAGGTCCAACTACACCGGCAGTTGTCTGAACAACTTGACCATTTGAAGTTGTCGCTGTATTAGCTGTAGCTGTGTCAACTGCAGTCAAAACTACGTTTGCAGCAGCAGTCAATGAAGCTGTTGTTGAACCTGTTGGGAATGTAGCTAGTTCAACAGTTGATGTCGCTGTATCGTTTGAGGCAACACCGAAGAAACCAGCCGTTGTTAAAGTTGCTTTAGCTTCGTCACCTAGCTGTACCGTTGTGGTAGCAGCTGAAAGTGTAAACGTTGGGTTTAGTACCGCCGCGCTTGAAGGCGCAACTGACATAACACCAAAGCCCAAAGCAGCAACAGTTACAAGCGCGATGCGCTTGAAAGTTGTCTTTGTAGACATTTGTTTCCTTTCGATAGTCGATTCGAGGACGATCCCCGATTCGGCTTGGATAGTTTTTAGGCCATCCTCTCGATGAATCGCACGTGCTGATTCATCAAATTCCCCACCGTGTATCCGGACGCGGAAGGGAAACTTAATTGCGTAGCGGCTCATTATTTAGTCGCCTTCGCTGTGATTGGCTCAGAGATATTAATTGCTTGAGCCAAGATTTGAGTCTTGCCTGGGTTTAATACCAAGCGAGTAGTAATTGTCTTTGGCGCTTCAGTTAGGTCATAACCGCGAACACCAGTTGCAATTGAGAAATCGATATCGACCGCTGATTCAACAGTCATAGTTGAAGTTACTAAGTAATTACCGTTGCTTAGGCGATCGATAACAGTATTAGTAGAGCTAAGAATTAGTGGGGTCCAGCTGCCCGCGATGCCAACTGAAGGTGAGCCTTCGTAGGTGGTGCCAGTGCCATCGACCTTGATTGTTTGTGACAACAAAACATTTGGGCCAGTTGCGTTATTGGCTGTGATTGCAGGAACGCTAAGAACCATTCCGCCTTCAGTCATAGTTGGCACTGCATTCTTATTAAGGAATAACTTGCCAACTACCTTGCTTGCATCGGTCACTGTGAAACCAGTAGGGATTCCATCTTTATCAAGGCCAGCAAAAGATAACTTGCCAGTCTTAATATCAACGCCGGCAACCATTCCGAATGATTTCTTGGCTTGAGGTTCAAGCACTGGCGTCGCTGATGCGCTAGCAGCAGCTGTTGGAAGTGCTGAAGGAGTTGAAACTTGTGGGGTAACAACGGCAGCAACGACATCTTGCTGGGTTGCAATTGGTGTTAGAGCGCCTTCGCGACCAGTCATTGAGTTGAAGCCAAGGAATGCAGTTACAACTAAAATTAGAGAAAGTGCGACCTTAGAAGATTTCTGCGCAAGCTCGGCAGCCTTCTTGTAAGTATTTGATAGTGAATCAAGTGCGGTTGCACCGGTGGTCTCATCAACAATCCACTCAGATAGAACGCGAACCATTGATTGACGAGCACGAGCAACAACGTGGCGAACATTTGCAGGAGTTGTGTTAAGCGCAGCTGCGATTTCTTCTGTTGAGCGGCCTTCCATTTCCCACATGACAAGCGCTGTGCGCTGATCTGAAGTTAGGCGTGAAAGAGCTTCGCGGATAATCGCGGCATCTTCAGCAGCTGTAATAGTGGTATCGATATCAACGTGGTTTTCGTTAGCAATCTCATCAAGGCGCTCTTGGGTTGTATCAGCATCTAGGGCTACCAAGTTAGGGCGATCGCCACGAGCACGGATTACGTTAAGAGCTAAGTTGTTAACTGAAGCGCGCAAGTAAGCAACAGCGCGTTCAGTTGTATCTAGATCTGGGGCAGCCAGCATGAACTTCAAGAAGGCTTCTTGCACTACTTCATTAGCGTCGGTCTCATCGCGAAGCATGCGGCGGGCTTGAGAGACGAGCGATGTGCGGTATTCGGTGTAGATGGCGCTTAGATCAGCAATTGACCAGTCAGATGTGGCTGTGCGGGGCACGACTGGAAGGGCTGGAGTCACGCTTGTTGCGGCGTCGGCAAGGGTCGTTGCAGCTGCTTTCGCTGCCTTCGACTTAAGAATTGCCATTTTAAATCCCGCTTATCTAGAGACAACGTCTTGCCTCTACTAGTTAAGACACCTGAGGGGGCCAAATGTTGTGCCCAATCAGAAACTTTTTTTACTAAATATTGCCAGCCACGCTCAAGAGCAACCTTATTGGGCGACTCTGAGAAAAGGCTTAGAAGGGTTTGGAGGGTTATCTAAGGGAAGGGCTTGCGCCGAAGGCCATGGCCGCTGATTTTTAAGCGTAAACCAGGCTAATGAAAGCAGGGTCGAGCATGAGACCTCAAAAGGCTCAAGTAAAGGATAAGGGTTTGAGGGCAGAATGTTGGGATTTACTGACTTGAGGCTAAAGAAATTTCAATATTTTCGTTAAATTCTTGGGCTTACACCGAAAAACAAGCTTTGGGGAGGATTGGCAAGCTATTCACAAGGTTTTTTAAGACCTTTAGTGACATCAATGACCTACCGTTGCAAGGTGCCTAACTTAGAGATTCTTGTAAAGCGCCTGAGGCAGGCCACAAAACAAGTGACACGCGCTACTGCGATCTTTATGGCATTTATTCTGATTTCAGCTGTCTTTACATATATCAAACCAATTAGCGTTGAAACTATTGGTTACCAGTATTACGGCGATAGAACTTATCGAGTTGAAAAAACGAACCAAATCACCGATCTGCTTCACGGTGAGAAACTGATGCGGCGCAAAGTAAACCAAATCAGATCGCAAACTTCTGACCCTCAAGGCCAAATCGATTTAGCACTTAGCTGGGTAACGCAATACGTGCGACCACAAGATGCTTCGCCATCGCCAGTAATCAGCGACGACTACTACAACATCCTCAAGCGAGGCTCTGGTTACTGTGATCAAGCAGCTTATGTGTTTTCTGTTCTATCAACCAGACTCGGCATTCCGGCAAGAATGATCATGCTGCAAGATAAAGATGGAATTTCACGTCACACAGCAGCTGAAGTTTATTTAGATAAAAAATGGCAATACATAGATCCTTGGCTTGGAGTTTTCCCCCATAAATCAGACGGAACTGGCTACTCAAGATTTGAACTTGCTCATGATCAATCAGCTCTTGAAAAATATGGTTATGTTGAGCAAGGCTTGACTGGCTACGACTTCGCATACTCAAAGATTTTTGAAACTTTCCCCTTTATGTCGACGACTAATTTAGTAAGAAAAGTTTTTTCAAAGTTTGGAAATTTACGTGAATCTAGTTCTAGCACTCCGGGTGGGCTGAGTAATGTTGAACAGATTGATGAAGTTAATCTTGCGACGAAATTGACTGATAAACAATTAGAAGTTCTAAAGCTTTATGACAGAGCACGCGAATTGCACCTGAATGAAGATTTCGATGGAGCGAGAGAGATTTACTCTAGACTCCTTGTAAATCAAGAACTTTTGGTAATAAACGACTCGGCTAGATTCTTTTTTGGCGTTACTTATTTTGATGAGCGTAAGTACGGCAGCGCTGAAAAGTATTTCAAGCGCGAGATCAAAGATCACCCGACTAACGTATGGATAAATAGTAAATATCGATACTTAGCGGAATCTCTGATTGCTCGGGGCAAAGTAGCTGAAGCTAAGACTTGGCTGGTGAAGGCTGATTCATGGGGAGCAAAAGCTAGGCTCCTAAGTCTTAATCAAAATGTCTCCGAGGGCTTGACTGAGTCTTTCATTAGTTATTAGTCGTGGATTTTTGAGGCTCAACGTATAACAAAAAATTATATAAACTAGCTCAAATCGATATAAAGGCTTCTCATTTTTTCAATTCCGATTTCAAGAGAAAACTTTCTCTCGAGTGTTTCTAAATTTAACTCCGCAGCTGCATCTACCAACAAGTCATCCTCTAGAGCCTTCAGAATAGACTCCTTCAGAGTTGGCAAATCCCACGGGTCAACAACAAAACCAGATTGGCCATCAACAAGGAACTTGGGAGCCGCTGAATTTGCGCTTTGTATAGGAAAAGTCCCAGCGCTCATTGCTTCTACCATTGATGTCGAAAGTCCATCAGAAATAGACATACCTATATAAATTCTAGAATTCCTAAAATATTTCTGTAAATCGCTATTTGGCATTCTGTTCAATACTCGAATTTTCATTCCTTTTGAATTATTCAAATAATCCACGTGAGCTTTCACCGAATCAGAAGCCGAGAAGACCAAAATTTCGAAATCAACTAAGGATTCTGAAATCTCAGACAAAACTTGTATCACGTTGAGAGCACGGCCGCTTGTGTCTTGATAACCCTTTACGATTATA
Source organism: Candidatus Planktophila sp. (assembly GCA_044374325.1). Taxonomy (GTDB): domain Bacteria; phylum Actinomycetota; class Actinomycetes; order Nanopelagicales; family Nanopelagicaceae; genus Planktophila. The sequence continues at coordinate 16,482 of JBILOR010000001.1, read as the reverse complement.
GATTTTCGCTCGCTGGTTCTAGATAGGTTTTGCATATCCGCATTATCTCTGCCAACCGTGATGTAGATTGGAGCTACGAATTGTTTATTGAATTCATATTCTTTAAGAACTTTTTGTTCGATAGACCTTTCAGCAGTCACTACATCAACCCACTTTAAGCACGTTGCTACTTGGTGCCTATTTCCAGTTAAATATGAATAAAGATTTAAGTCGCTGCCCCAGGTTGAAATAATATACTTCGCATTTGAATGAGTTCTTTTATAGTCGTAAATATAATTATATATGTAAGCACCATGTTGCATCTCGTGGAAGTGCACAATCTTTGGTCGTATAAGCAATAGAAAATAACGCAATATAAAGGCTCGCCATGCCATTCCAAAGAAATAATCGAGAAAGAAGTAGGCTAAATAATTGATTCTGGAGAATGGGAAAAGTTGAAATATTTTCACTGAACTACTTTTAGCTTTCAGACTATTGAGTCCAGATTTTTTCAAGTACGGCCTGTCTGACGGAAATATATAAACTTTAGCTTCAGGGAAATTGTCAACGGTTACGGAAACCCAACGTTCGAAATGTGACGACTCAGCCATTCCAACAAAAAGAATTCTGTTGGACTTGCTGCGATTAATTCCCTTATGTTTCGAAAACCCTTTTGTGTATAAAATGTCTTTTTGCTTAGCTATAAGATGAGAAAAAATCACTTATCATTCCTCACGTGTAAACCCGAACTAGTTCCTTCATTATCTCTAAACTTTCAATATTTAATTCCGGTCGATAACGTTTAACTTCACCAATAATTCCTGGCTTAAGAGTATGAATTGATCTCGAAATACTAGGAAATCTCGTACTGGAAGCAGGTCCGTCAAAAAGCTCTTCGTGCATTTTTTCGCCATTTTGTAATCCAATAATTTCTATCTTCGGTGTCTTCCCAATGACTTCGGCCAATCTTTTAACTACATCAATAATCAAGACTTCCTGGCCCATGTTCTGAATGTAAGTTCCACTAGAATCTAAACTAGCAGAAGCTAAAACTAAATTTGCGGCCTCATTTCTTGACATAAAGAATCGAGCTACTTCATCATCGGTTAGAGTTACAGGTAAATCATTTTTAATCTGATGTATAAATGTCTCAATTACTGAGCCACGAGAGGCAAACACATTACCGAATCTTACAGAACATTGTTTTATGCTTGTATTTTGGAAAACTTCTTCCGTCGCTATCTCAGCTATTTTCTTTGTATACCCCAAGACAGACGTAGGTTGCGCCGCCTTATCAGTTGAGATATTTATGAATTGGGAAACATTAAATCTTCTTGAAACTTCTGCAAGGTTTATCGAACCAATAATATTTGTTAAAAACCCTTCACGTGGAAATCTCTCGAGTATTACTAAATGTTTTAGGGCAGCAGCGTGTACCACGATTTCTGGATTTATTATCTGAAATGCATGCTCGAGGCTAGTTACATCTCTAATGTCACCGATGAAACATCTATTTGAATGCGATGCCGCTTTATTAGAAAGAGATAAAGCCAATCCGTGAAGAGAAGATTCGTCATGATCTAGGAAAAATACGTTTTGTAGATTTGCATCAATTAACCTTCGCCCAAGCGCCGATCCAATCGTTCCACCCGCACCAACTATCAAGATACGAGCGTCGCCAAATAAGTTCTTAATGGCGTCATCAGAAAGTAGCTCTACTTCTGAACGTCCTACTATTCTCTCGAAAAGAGTCTTATAGTCAAGGGCGTCAAGATAGCTATTCATTTAAACCCCTAAACTATCGATGCCTCCAAATGGCCTCGGACGATAAATTATACTTCCTGCTCTCGACAATCCCAGTAAAGGTTGGCAAAACTTAACTTATGAATTGTTTCAACTCTCATTGTGGCTCTGACAGGCTCCGCTACATATGCGATATCGTAGTTCAAAGTTAGTCTCTCCCTATAAATTTATCGAATAGGAAATCGAAGCTTGATTCATCAAGTTGTTATCTGCAGCAAGGATCGACTTGACTTACTACGACAGTTGCTAGTTAGTCTTAACTCCCAAACAATCTCAACATCTTTACGAGTTCAAGTGGTCTTGAACTCAGATGATTACGTTTCTTTTGTAGACGAATTCTCAAATCTTCCGAAAAATTATCAACTTACCTTCAGCAGGACTTCAAGAGGGACATCTTCGGCACGAAATGAGGCCATTAGCCGGATCGATTCTTGTGACTTTCTTCATTTTATTGACGATGACGTAGCGATTCCTGCTAACTATTTCAGGAACGTCGAAGAATTGTTTGAGTTACATAAGAATTTTATTGGTGGGGCCGGGCGAGAAGTTAGTAAGACTTTAAAGCCATCTTTTCATAAAAATAGAGTTTATGATTTCATTAGCAACCTATTAGACTTCAAGTACATTCCTGGAAAGTTGACTAGCTCTAGTACAAATTTTTGGATAAGCAATGACTTTGGAGTGGAGAATGAACTGGAAGTAGACTGGCTTCCTGGCTGTGCAATGTTTTTCGATTGGAACAAAGTTAAGAATTTTCGTTTTAATGAGCGCTTGGAATTAGGTCCACTAGAAGGTTACGCCCTTGGCGAAGATGTAGATTACACTTTTAGAATATCCAGGACTGGGAAATTAATCTTCTTCCCGGGATTAAATTATGATCATTTCTTTGCTCCAAATAAAGCACGTAAAGATTCCAATAAGTTGGCTTCAGCACAGGGGCGGTTTAAGGCGCACCTCAAGAATACCTACCCAATCTATTTCTCATCATTTAAAACATTAGCAGCATTCTTTTTTCAAAACTTACCTAATAGATCTTTTTCTTATTCTTCACGAAAAATTAGCTCAATTGTGTTTTTCATTTTGGGTTATACATTAGAGAGAGTCTCTAAAGTTTATAGCCAAACCAAATAAGCTTGATCAGGGAGTCTTGATAGACTTAACTTCATGAAGATTTATATAAACGGCGGTCTTGGAAATCAGCTTTTTCAGTGGGCCCATATGCATTTTCTCGTTAACAATCTAGACGAGCTTCCTGCGATCTGGAAGGATCAGAATCCTCGCAATGATAGGCCTTTTGAATTAGAAAACTTATTAAGTGAGTGCTCTCACTTTGAAGGAATTAGCACTATAAATGGAGGATTAAAACCTCTACTTAGAAAACTAAGTAAATTACTAAAACTGAAGAATTACAAGCAATATGAAATTTTGAGAGAGCCGAGAGAGTTTGAGTTTTCAGACTTAAGTAAGAATATTAAAAATAAATCCCTTGTGCAGGGATACTTCCAAAACTGGCAGTACGTGGAGTCGGTTTGGGAGATTATTGGTGTTGAATTGAATAGATTCATTTTGAATTTACGTTTGCCTAATTTGTATAATGATGAACGACCCGTGGTAATTCTGCATATACGTCGGGGTGATTTCAAGCTGCAATCAAGTACTTTTGGTTTGTTGGATATAAATTATTATTTGTCGAGTCTGAATTATGTTAGAAGTACTTCGGAACTTGAGCCATTTATCGTAGTAATCACAGATGATGTAGATTCCGCTTCAGAGTTGATACATGCCATCGGGCCTGAACAGGTTTTAACGCCGGCAGACGCATCTGCATGGCAGTGTTTAGGACTAATGAATTCGGCAAAATTCGTAGTTACTGCTAATTCCACACTTTCGTGGTGGGGGTCTTACTTGTGCTCCAAGTCTGGTGGCACTTCAATAATCCCAAGTCCCTGGTTTAAAGACTTTTCGCCGAGTGCGGGAGAGTCCTTTTCACATCCTGATTTCGTAACTATGAAATCTAGTTTTGAATAAAAACACTCGTTCGTAAGTGCCAACTAATCTAAAGGGCTGACGATCCCATTTGACCTTTAATCCAGTTAAAGGTTTCAAGGATCCCTTCTTCTAATTTCATTTTATAATCCCAGTTAAGAACTTCTCTTATGAGCCTATTGTCTGAGTTTCTGCCACGTACACCCAGTGGCCCGGTTATGTGAGTTTTTTTCAGCTCTTTCCCTGAGAATTTAATCGCAATATCAGCCAATTCATTAATTGTGACCATTTCTTCAGAGCCAATGTTTACGGGACCGATAAATTCTTGGTGGGACATCAACCTATAAGTTGCTTCAATACATTCGTCAATATAAAGAAATGATCTAGTTTGAAGGCCATCTCCCCAAATTTCTATGCTGCTTCCATTTTTTGCTTCCAATACTTTTCGACACATAGCAGCCGGGGCTTTCTCTCTTCCACCTTGCCATGTTCCTTCTGGACCGAAAATATTATGGTACCTGGCAATTCGAACATCTACTCCGTGATTACGATTGAACGCAAGAAATAGGCGTTCACTAAACAGTTTTTCCCAACCGTACTCGCTATCTGGGTTTGCGGGATAAGCAGAATCCTCTGCACAGTTGGGGTTTTCCGGATCTAGCTGATTATGTTCTGGATACATACAAGCTGAACTGCTATAAAATATTCGTGGACTGACATTAGATTTACTAGAATTGCTAAATTTTGATACTACGTCTAAAACGTTTAAGTTAATAACAGCTGAATTATGCATGATGTCGGCATCGTTTGCTCCTGAGAAAACAAAACCTGCCCCACCCATATCTGCCGCGAATTGATAGATCTGATCCAGGCCATTACCTTGCATACTTTCATGCAATAGACTTGCTACAAATTCGTGAGATCTTAAATCTCCAAGGTGAAAATGATCTGCTTTAGATTCGCTGTATTCGGGCAGTTTTAAATCTGCGCCAATAACTTCAAATCCTTCCACCTTTAGCCGGTTCACCATATGCGAACCAATAAATCCACCAGCGCCCAATACAACAGCTCTCTTCATTGCGGTCTCTGGCTTTCTTAGTTAGTAAAAAGGATTTTAATTGCGTATGACCTAACTATACATTCTGGCTGCAAGGACACTTGGTTCAATCATTGATTTTTCACTGAATGTTTAGCATCAAAATTGCTATCTAATATGTTGATTTTTAGTCTCATTAATTTATGAGTCTTTAAATACTAAAAAGTGGGCCCAGACGGGCTCGAACCGTCGACCCACGGATTAAAAGTCCGTTGCTCTACCGACTGAGCTATAGGCCCCACTTGCATCTCTCGATTAAGCGCCAGAATTAACCTGGCACCAAGCAAGAGCGAAATAGTATCGGATTATCTGCCCATTGCTGAACGCGATAACCGGTCTCTGATGGCTATTGCCAGGCCATCACCGGTCGGCTGAGCAATGTAAATAGAGTCAAGATTCTGGTGGTCACCTGCACGAAGAGCTGAATAGATGACTCGCGCGAATTCTTCAATAGTTTTCGGTGCAGCTAAGCGTGTTACTCCGGCTGGAGTCTCAATATCGCTAAGCGCAATGAAGCCAGAACCGCAAACAGGTTTCTGATCTAAAAACACTTTAGCTTTGGGAGAATAATGATTTTCGAGAGACCCGCTAACGCGAATCTCCTGTTGTTTAAATTCGTCTGATTTCTTTTCAGTTGAGTCCGACACTTTGAGCCCTGAAGCTTTTTCAATCATTTCAATCGTTATTGCGCCTGGACGAAGAATTCTTGGCAATTTTCCCGTGCAATCAATAATTGTTGACTCCAGACCAACAGTTGATGGACCGCCATCAAGAACCAGATCAGTAGCGGCTAAGTAATCTCCTAACTCATCTTTCACTGCCGCGGCAGTCGTTGGCGATACTTGACCAAAGCGATTAGCGCTCGGTGCAGCTATTCCTGCGCCACCTATATCGTGGAATGCTTCTAAAAGGCCAAGTGCTATTAAGTTATCTGGGATACGAATTCCTATTGTGTCTTGTCCGCCTGTTATGAAATCTTTTGCCAATTCACTTCGCCTCAAGATCAGTGTCATTGGCCCGGGCCAAAATGCTTGAGAGAGCGTAATTGCATATTCAGGGATGTACGAGATCCATTGGTCCAAGTATTTAAAGTGGGCAATATGCACTATCAGTGGATGATTTGTTGGTCGCCCTTTGACTTCGTAAATACGAGCAACCGCCTGTGCATTCGTTGCATCCGCACCCAGGCCGTAAACGGTTTCGGTTGGGAAAGCCACAAGACCACCATGGCAGAAAGCCTCAGCTCCTTGAATCAATTGATTTGGATAAAACTTAGCCACTTTTTTGTATGCTCTCAGGAATAAATTCGAAATAGAAACTTTCTACGATTGTTTATGACCCCACAGAACAATCACGTTACCTTTGCCAGTATTTGGTTCTTCAGCAATTATCTCCGAACCTTTGATTTTATTCGCAAATTCAACTGCGGTAAAAGATCCCCAATCTTCTGGAGTTATGTGGTTGTACGTTACATATCCTCTTCGTGCTTTGGATACGTACTTCTCAAAATAATCGTTTTGAATATCTCTCCGCAATTCTGAAAAAGCGTAATTACTGATGAACAGATCAACCTCACCATGATTGAAATGACCATAACTGATGGGACTATTCGGTGCTCGCAAGTCGAGATAATTTCTTGCTAACTTTAAAACTGAAGGTAAATCGATGAGCGTATAGTTAGAAACTTTAAACTCTTTGCAGATTTGACTGGACTGTCCGCCGTATCCGATTCCAACTTCAACTACTTTGTAGCCGTCTAGTCTTCCAAAATACTTCTGCAAATCAAGAAGCACCTTGTAGTAGCGAAGCTGGGTAGGTGAGACTCTGCCTACGCCTTGATAGTTGAACTTAATTGGTTTACCTATATCGTCTGAAGCTAATTCAATTACCTTGGAAATACTGCCGCTATTATTTTTTATCTCATTCAAATACAAATTACCTAGACTCCGAGTAACGTGTTCCAAAATTTCTTGATATTCAATACAGCTACGAAACTTTGAAAACAATTCTTTGTCTTGGCTTGCTAACTCACAAAATTCACTGTACTCACTATAATCACTTATTGAGGTCGCACCTAACTTACTCTCAGAGATAACCGAATTATGAAAACTCCATTTTCTCAAGTGATTGCGAATTCCGTCTGAAAAGTAATAAAACTTTTCTTCGCCAATTCTTTTCGTAATTCTCTTGAAGTTGGACCGAGGATGGAATATCAAAATTAATCTCCAAAACTAGGGAGTGGCTTATTCAGATTGTAAAATTTACTAACCAAGATTACCATTTTTGTTCTCAAACACTCGATTTCGGACAGGCAAGTCCAGTAAATAGTCTAGATCGCTGAAGTAGCTTGCCGAATCTTTCAGAATTAGCGCGACACCCTCGTTGAGTTCTTGGTACGGGTTTTCAAAGTGATTCTGATTGAATCTGTCTTTTTTGTAAGTGTACTTGTCCCATACAAGCCCAAGCCTATCTGGGTCTATAACATGAAAATATTTCTTAAACATTAATATGCTGTGCGCCAATGTAAAGTCTAAGACTTCGCCTTTTTTCCTTAAGAAATTTACTGCGGGATAGATTTCACACACCTCATATTTTGAAAAATCCCTCAAAGACCAGCCACTTATTTCGGGTTGGTCCATCTTGGACCGAGAGTCAAACCGTAAATCCCAATATTCCTTTACTGAATTAGTCAAGCCGAATTGGAAGAAGTCGGATGGCGAGTAAGGCCTAAATAGAAAAGTTCCTAAAGATAAAAAAATCAACTTCTCAGAACTTTCAAGATTAATGAACAAGTCCCTCAACTTGATTACCGAAAATGGATCAAACATGCACTGATCGGTTCGACTCTTTAACGTATAAGCCAATCCTAATTTCTCTGATTTTTTAATCCCGGAGATACTAGATAAAATTTGAAAATTGATGTGTGATATTCCCTCATTTTTTGGTTTCTCGTTAATTACTAAATGAAAATTACTATTGGACTCATCTAGTTCTTGGAACAAGCTCAAATCTTCGTCATCCCAAGTTGAAAGAATTACTTGACAACCTGCAAAGTTCTTTAAATAAAGTATTACTGTTCTATAAGTGAAAGAAAAATCATGTTTTATTGGACCCTGAAGAACAATTCCAACGTCATCATAACGTTGTAGAAATCTAACCTCACTATTGGGTGGAAACTCTTTAACCGGGGAAAAAGAATATATCCCATATACAGGATAATTCTGAGCGTTCTTTCTGTACAGAATAAAAAGGCGCTCAATTATAAAGTTTAGTGGGAACAATTTTGACTTGATTTTGCCTACCAAGTAATTCACCGCTTCCATATTACATTTTCCTCTTTATCCTGCTTAAGTTTCATGGCAACAAATCAAATCTTAGTAATATTTTTAGAAAATAGATGAATCCGCTCACAATTGAAGACCTAATTCTGGATAGAATGTAATCTGTGATGAGCCATGATTCTTCCGAAATGAGAAACATTTACTGTCATCGTGGATTTTGGAAAGATAAGAAAGATCAAAACACACAAGAGTCATTTGATAAAGCTGTGCAGCTTGGATTCTCAATTGAAACTGATATTAGATTTATAAATTCAGAATGTTCAATTTCTCACGATGTAGAATCGAATGATTTACTTTTTTTTAATCAATTACAAGTATTTAATACTTCCTTTGCGCTAAACTTAAAGGAGGATGGGATGGAAGTTTTCCTCTCGGATTACCGTGACTGGGTTGAAGAAACCGATTCATTCTTCTTCGACGGTTCAGTGCCCGAGATGCTCAAGTTTAAAAAGTATGACTTAGCACACGCTCTTCGGCTAAGTGAATATGAAAAAGTTCTACCTTGGGATACTAAAGTTGTCTGGTTGGATTCATTCCATTCCGATTGGTGGATCGAGGATTTAAATACAATCAAGGATCTGCAAAACAAGAAAATTGTTGTTGTTTCGCCTGAAATTCACGGCAGGGACCCTAGATATGTTTGGGACTACATTCATGATTCCCATGAAAAGGGCCGTCAAAATTTCGCACTTTGCACCGATCTTCCAATAGAGTTTTCAAATGCCAGAAAATAGAACCATAAAAGCCGTCCTGTTCGATATGGATGGAGTCCTTATTGACGCTAGAGACTGGCATTACCACGCGTTGAATGAAGCTCTGCACCCCTTCGGATTTGAAATCTCTTATGAGGACCATCTATCTAGATTTAATGGTTTATCCACAGGAGCTAAGTTAAACATTCTCAGTGCAGAATATGGCTTTCCGCAATCTCTACATCCTTTGGTGAATGAAGTAAAGCAAGATAGAACTTTAAGAATTGCTGGACAATTTTGCTACCCGGTAGTTCAGCATCAAATTTTAGTTGCGAGGTTAAGAAAAAAAGGGTTTGCCACGGGCGTGGTCACAAATAGCATCAGGAGAACTGCAGAAATACTATTAAGTCATGCTCAATTATTGGATTTGATAGATGTTCTAGTAACGAATCAAGATGTCCAAAATCAAAAACCGAGTCCTGATTGCTATTTGTTGGCATGCACTAAACTTGGACTGTCACCTGAAGAAGTTATCGTAATAGAAGATGGTGATTACGGATATGAAGCCGCTAAATCAGCTGGTTGTCATGTCATCAAAGTCGATTCGCCTTTACAAGTATCACTTGAGCTACTTGCAGATGAATTACCTCAGCTTCTGGTTGGTATAAATTGAAATATCAAAATTTGATATTAGGTGCCGGAAACAAAACTCATGTCAGGGCTGAATTTGATAAATGTAAATACATTGTGAAAGACGGAAAAAATTTGTTGCAGTTGGCATTGACATCCTTCGATAACGAATCCTTAAAGATTATTGCGCTTGATTCAGAAGACTTTGCATATTTTAGCGACTTTCAATTACCAACAAATGTATCTCTACATTGCATTTCTCGGCCTACTAAGGGCGCACTTGCGACGGCGGGAATGTGTTTGGATAAAGTTGTAAACGATACTCCTGTGCTGGTTTCGGCGGTTGATGGCCTCTGTTTCAACATTGCCAATGCATTTGTAGATAAAATGTTTGAGGCCGATTCTGATGGGGGGCTGATAGTTTTTAAGTCATACAATAAGAATTATTCTTACGTCCGCGAAGCAAATGGTTCGCCGATTGAACTTGTTGAGAAACAGAATGTTAGCGCTATCGCGTCGACGGGAATCTACTACTTTAGAAATAAAGAATTTCTTGTTGATTCAATTAGTTGGGCATTACTTAATAAGATAGAAGTAGATGAAAAGTACTACGTGTCATCAGCAATAAATAAGCTTATCTTTGAAAATAAGAAAGTGAGTCTTTTTGAGATAGATGAAAGTGAATACTTCAGATTTTCCACTAAGGCAGAGGCAGATGACTCGATAAGGAGGTTGAATCTATGATTGTTAATAAAATAGAGAATTTCAAAGGAGGTTGGGTGGTTGGTAATTTCCTTCCCTCGATCTATATGAGTGGGGATGTTGAAGTTGGAGTTAAGTTTTTCGATTTAGGTGATAAAGAACCATCCCATAAGCAATTGATTGCAACTGAAATTACGGTTATTCATGAAGGAAAAGTAAGAATCGCAGATGAGTTTTTGAGCAGCGGAGATATTTTGGTTATTGAGCCTGGGCAGTACGCTGATTTTGAGGCTTTAACAAAAGGTTCCTTGACCTGCATTAAATTTCCAAGTATCCCCAGTGATAAAGTATTAGAGTGAGAAAATCTGTTCAACTTGTTATTCCTGCCGCTGGTGCGGGAAATCGCTTTCGCGAAGTAGGAGTAAGTACTCCGAAGCCGCTCATAGAATTGGATGGCTTGCCCATGCTTCTCTGGGTTTTGGCCAATTTCCAACTAGAAGAAAATGACAGAGTGGTAATTGTCAGTCAAGAGAAGGATGTCTTGCCAGAGAAGCTAAAAGCTTTTCTAACTAAACTCAATTTCGAAATAGATTTCGTCCAGATTGATGGGTTAACAGAGGGACCAGCCGCAACTGTGGAGCTAGCGGTGAAAAAATTGTTACCTGGAATTCCGATAATCGTCGCAAATTCTGATCAGTATGTTTCTGCAGATATGACTCCATTTATTGAAGGTGTTAGACAAGATTTTGCCTCTGGTTATATTCTTGCAATGAAAGCAAGAGGTAAGAAATGGTCTTTCATTGGTCGGGACGAAGATGGAATTGTGAATAGGGTTGTAGAAAAAGAAGAAATTTCAGACGAAGCCACTGTAGGCATATATGGATGGTCAGATTTATCGGTAATGAAAAACGCAATCAAATACTTACGCGACAACGAAATGACTGTAAATGATGAATACTATGTAGCACCTTCGTACGGTTATCTCATTGAAAATAATTTAAATATAGATGTCTTTAACATAGGGGAACACGGGGATTCAGTTCACGGCTTAGGCACTCCAAAAGACTTATCAGAATTTATAGAACACGGCGATTTTATTAAATTTGCAAGTGCGATCCGGTCTAAGTTTGTTGACCACTAGCTTCAAATGAAATTTGAATTCACTTTTTTGTTATTATCGTACGAAAGTTTGCTCAGGGTTATGGTTTATTAGTAAATGGTAACCAATAGCTCATCAAAAGTAAGGGTCCTTCGCGTAATCGCGCGCATGAATGTGGGTGGCCCGGCTGTGCAGGTTTCTGGCCTTATGCGCGGGTTTGACGCCCAAGTATTTGAGCAAGAGTTAGTGACTGGATATTGCGCGGCTGATGAAGCTGATTACTTAGAGAAGGTTGCCACAGATGTGAAGGCAGTTCGCATAGATGGCTTAGGCAGATCAATTAAACCTAGAGCGGACTTAACGGCACTCTTTGCCATTATTAATGAGATTCGCAGATTCAAACCAGATGTCATTCACACACACACGGCTAAGGCTGGAGTAGTTGGCCGAGTTGCATCAATTCTCAGCGGTCACAAATCTGTTCGTGTTCATACTTTTCATGGTCACTTACTGAACGGCTACTTTGGCGCGGGGAAAACAAAGTTAGTTATCCTGGTTGAAAGGTTCTTAGCATTGTTCACAGACCAACTTCTGGCAGTTGGTACAAAAGTTAAGGATGACCTGATCGCGGTCGGTATTGGTACTCAAAATAAATTTGGTGTTATGCCGCCTGGTTTACAACTTGCTGAAGTGCCAAGTCGATCATCGGCTCGCAAGGAATTAGATTTGAATGACGATGCTATTTACTGTGCATTCATAGGTCGAATAACTCAAATCAAGCGACCAGATAGATTCTTAGATGTCGTGGCCGAAGTTAAAACCCGTGGAATTGATTTACATTTTATCGTCGCAGGCGCTGGCGAGCTTCTGCAATATTGCCAAGATCGCGCAGAATCTGAAAACCTACCAGTCACATTCTTGGGTTGGCGCGAGGACATTGAAGTTGTCTTAGCCGCTGCAGACTTTGTATTACTGACTAGCGATAATGAGGGAACGCCGCTAAGTTTGATTCAGGCGGGCATGGTCGGTATTCCTGTTGTAGCCACAAATGTTGGATCAACAAATGAAATTGTAGTTAATGGCGAAACTGGTTTACTTACAGATCTATCGGCCAAGCAACTTGCTGATGCTGTTGCTAAAGTGGCCACAGATAGTGCTTTAAGAGCCAAAATGGGCGCCGCTGGCAAGGAATACACCCTGGCTAGATATGGTGTTTTTCGCCTTCTTAAAGATCATCAAGATTTATATTTGAAATTGCTCAAACGCTAAAGACAATTAACCTTATGGACTTTTAGAGCCAGTTGCGCGCCCAAAGTTCGAGGCAAAGCGCGGGCCAAATAATGGAATCACGATCTTGGCCACTCTGGTGTTCGCTCAGAATTTTGTGAACTTCATGTTGATCGAACCAACCTCGCGAACGAGCAATTTCATCAGTTAATAAGTCATGAGTTATCTGACGTAGCTCGTTTCGAATCCAATCAGCCCGAGGAATTGCAAAGCCCATCTTTGGCCGATCAATAAGTTCAGCAGGCACCAAGGTACGTGCAATATCTTTGAGAATGTGTTTGCTCTCACTGCCAGCGACCTTGAACTTAGCCGGCAATGAATTAACCCATTCAATTACTTCGTGATCAAGAAGTGGCGATCTAAGTTCTAAACTATTGGCCATGGTTGCTAGATCAGCTTTTACCAAAAGATCACCTGGCAAATAATGTTCAAAGTCACTTCGGATCATTGCGTGTAATGAATCTCGGGCTCCTGTCCGCTTAAAGTTATTTATATAAACATCACTTGCACCAGCCAGGTTGAATTCTGGTTTTAGCAATCTGGCAATTTGAGTTGGCTGCGTCAACGACATAATTGATGCGTATCGAACTGCTAGTGAAGGGTGTGATTGTAGTTGCGAAACTATTCGCTTCATCTTGCGTTCGCTCACAACACCAGTTTTGCTCATAATTGCTGCGATTGGTTTCGCCATCGCTAAGAAATAGTTTGCACGTTGCATTAATGGTGCCGCTACGTAACGGTCATAACCGCCAAATACTTCATCTCCACCGTCGCCACCTAAAGCAACAATCACCTCTTGGCGAGCGTATTTCGCCAATAAATAAGTAGGAATGTATGAGGAATCAGCAAAAGGCTGATCGAGTGAGGCTGCAAGTTCTTGAAGAATTAAAGCGGGGTCAGGTTTGACGATCTCTTGGTGATGATCTGTGCCGAGAAACTTCGCTACTGCCCCGGCATATTCAGCTTCGTTATATTGCGGGTGATCAAAACCGATTGAATAGGTCTTAACAGTTTGACTGGATAACTTGACCATTAGAGCGGTTACAACAGTTGAGTCGTAGCCACCGCTTAGGAAAGCACCCATCGGGCGCTCAGACATTAAGCGCCGTTCAACTGCGGCTTCTATTTTTCTCTTAGTTTCAACTAGAGCATCTTTGTATGAAATTTGAATTTCAGTTTCATAGTCTGGCTGCCAATAGGTGCGCATCGACCAATCACCTTGATGCCAAATCGCCATGGTTGCAGGTGGCAATTGACGAACTTCAGTAAATGCCGAGTTTGGGGCATTCACATAACCAAATTGCATTACTTCGGCAATAACACCTTTGCGCAGAGTTCGATTTGGCAGCGCAGCAAGTAGAGCTTTGACTTCAGAAGCGAAGAGAATCGAACCATCGGCTCGCTTTGAAAACCAAAGTGGCTTCTTGCCAACTCGGTCGCGAACTAAAACTAGCGCATCATTGGCTTGATCAAAGAGCGCAATTGCAAACATTCCCATTAAGTGATTTGGGAAATCTGGGCCATATTGCCGGTAGGCGGCAATGATTACTTCAGATTCACTAGCACCAACGAATTCGTGGCCAAGTGCAACAAGTTCTTCGCGGAGCTGGCGGTAATTATAAACTTCACCGTTAAAGACAATCTTGATCTTGCCATCTGCGCTCTCAAATGGTTGTTTGCCGGCAGCAATTTCGACAATTGCCAAACGACACATACCTAGCGAAATACCTTGATTTACATAGATTCCACGATCATCTGGACCACGGTGTTCTAACTTTGTTAATTGAGCTTCTAGGGCTTGTAGTGATGGCGCACTTGGTCCGACGCCGCCTGCGATGCCACACATTTAGTTATTCACTTTGTTAAACAACTTAATCTTTAATCAACTGTCGCAGGGCCATTAGCCACGCTCTGGCCAAAGTCTTTCAACCAATTAACTGTTTCACTAAGCGCGGTTGAGAAGTCGGTTGGTTTAACACTTGGGAAAAGTTGCTTAAGTAGAACTGGATCGTTCTGAGAGTCTTTTACATCGCCTGGGCGAATATCGATGAAGTTAACTTTCAGATCGGGGAAGTGACTCTTTAACAACTCAATGGTTTCCAATAACGAAATGCGATTTCCATAGGCCAAGTTCACGGCACCTTCAGTTCGGACGCCTCGGTTAATGGCATCTTCAATTACATCTAGAACAGTGCGCACATAAGTGAAGTCACGAGTCTGGCTACCATCGCCATATACATCGATGGCTTCGTTGTTCATTGCTTTCCAGATCCATTTTGGTAGCACAGCTGCATATTCATGGTCTGGGCGTTGCTTTGGGCCAAATACATTGAAGAAACGAAGCAGCGTTACTGGCACGTCGTAGGCGGCGCCATATGCCTGCACATAACCTTCAGCGGCTAACTTGCTAGCGGCATACGGTGTTAGCGGACTAAGCCACATGCTCTCATCTTTAGGTAACTTACCATTGCGACCATAGACAGAAGATGAAGAACTAAAGATCACATGAGCACCATTGCTGCGAGCAGCTTCGAGCACATTTAAGGTGCCCGTGGCATTCACATCATGGGTTGCGATTGGATTCTTAAGTGATCTAGGCACTGAACCACGTGCACCAAGGTGCACGATTGCATCTACGCCTTTAACTGCTTTAGCTAGGTCATCGCGGTTAGTTAGCGATAACTCGTGAAAAGTGACTTTAGTTAAATCAAGGTTGCTCTTTAAGCCAGTAGATAGGTCATCTACAACAGTTACTTCGTGGCCGTGCGATAAAAGACGCTCAACGAGGTTAGAGCCAATGAAGCCCGCTCCACCCGTTACTGCGATTTTTTTCATGGCTTGATCCTACCCAAGTGATCTCTTATTCACACCAAATTCGCAGTGCTGGCTAACGATTGGCTAATTAATTAGGTCATAATTGAGGTATGAAACTTACAACTAAACGAAATATTGCAGTTATCTCTCTAGCCTTTGCTTTGGTTGGCGGACTGGCTTCCATGCCCACGGCTTCTGCTGCCACGAGCCCAAGTCGTTATGTCACGATTACGGCAGATGGTTCGGTCAAGGTTGTGCCAGATGCTGTGCGCATGAATGCAACTGTGACGGTCATTGCTGGTAGTAGCAAAGAAGCGCAAGCGCAAGTTTCAACAACATCAGCTGCTGTGCGCGCCGCCCTTGTTGCAGCCAAGATTGATAAGAGAGATATAGCAACTCAAAGCATTACTGTTTATCCAGAATATAACTACACCCAAGAGTCGGGTTCTAAGTTAATTGGTTATCGCTCATCGCAATCATTTGCAATCGTTATTCGTAATGCAGCAAATGCTGGCGACATTGTTGATTCAGTAATTGCAGCAGGTGGCGATAACTTGCAGATCAATGGCGTAACACCATTTGTACTTGATTCTACAAAGGCAGCTGAATCTGCTCGTGCAGTTGCAGTTAAGAATGCAAAGTCAAAGGCTGCTTCTTATGCCAAGTTGCTTGGTGTGAAGTTAGGCAAAGTTACTTACATCGTTGAGAACTATGCTCCAGCTTCATACCCAGTTCAATCAATGTTGGGCAAAGCAGAAGATGCCATGTCAACAGTTGTTGATCTAGGTCAACAAGATGTAACAGTTAGCGTCACAGTTCGCTGGGCGCTTCTGTAATTAATTTCGAAAAGCCGAGAGAGGTTCGCAGAAATTGCGGACTTTTCTCGGCTTTTTGCTCTTTAAATCCTATTTATCGCCGCTATTTGAGTGCGAATTAATCGAGTTTTGATCGTGGCCCGTTAAAGGGTACGATTTGCGAGCCTCAAACGTCCCCATCGTCTAGGGGCCTAGGACATCGCCCTTTCACGGCGGTAACACGGGTTCGAATCCCGTT
>JBILOR010000142.1:0-3320 GCA_044374325.1 Candidatus Planktophila sp. | reverse complement strand
GGCATCAAATTCATTGTGACCGGTGCAGTGCTATTGGTTTCAGCTGGAGTTGATGCGGTTTCCCGCCGCGGCAGTTCGACTTAGCGCGTAAATTTCTTTACTTAATCACTAACTAAAACTTAGGAAAGTTTTTACTTGGCACCCATCAGGTGCTCAAGAGCTAACTGATCAAGTGCTTCGTAGTGGTATCCGCGCTTGCCAGCAGTGTCTACATCAAGGAACTCGTTAGCCAGATCGCGCCATGTTTCACCGGGCGCAAATGTTGGCTCAGCCAATCCTGGAATGTTTGACTCTGCCATCGCATTTACTACGCGTGGATCATTGCGGAAAGCTAGTGCGCGCTCTTTGAGCATTAAGTATGTACGCATGTTTGCCGATGCTGATTCCCAAACACCCTTATCGCTTTCGGTGCGAGCTGGCTTGTAATCAAAGTGCTTTGGTCCGCTGTAGTTATAACGTTCGAGCAGATCAACTAAGAAGAAAGCAGATTTCAGATCGCCATGACCGAAAACTAAATCTTGATCATACTTCGGACCATGCTGACCATTTAGATCAATATGGAATAACTTCTTATGCCAAAGTGCTTGCGCGATTCCGTGCACAAAGTTAAGGCCAGCCATTTGTTCGTGGCCAACTTCAGGATTAAGACCAACTAATTCTGGGTGATCTAGCGAATTGATAAATGCTAAAGCGTGACCGATTGTTGGTAAGAAAATATCTCCGCGCGGTTCATTTGGTTTAGGTTCGATAGCAAACTTAATGTTGTAGCCATTATCTAGAACGTATTGACCGAGAGTGTTAAAAGCTTCGCGGAAACGATCGAGTGCGACGTAGGCATCTTTAGCGCCATCTGATTCAGCGCCTTCGCGGCCACCCCAGGCGACATAAATTTCAGCACCCAACTCAGCGGCAAGGTCGATATTGCGCATTGTCTTTTTGATTGCGTAACGTCGAATGTCGCGGTCATTAGAAGTAAATGCACCATCTTTAAATACTGGGTGACTAAATAGGTTTGTAGTTGCCATCGGAACTTTCATTCCGGTTGCGGCAAGGGCAACTTTGAAGCGATCGATATGTGTTTGGCGTTCAGCATCGCTGCTTCCGAAAGGAATTAGGTCGTCATCGTGAAAAGTCACGCCATAGGCACCGCGGGCAGCGAGCTCATTTACGGTGCGAACTGGGTCAAGCGCTTCGCGGGTTGCATCGCCAAATGGGTCACGTGCCTGCCAACCTACGGTCCAGAGGCCGAAGGTAAATTTATCTGCGGGGCTAGGTGTTAAAGCCATGGTTTGACCCTTTCGTACGCGCTCGTTTGTAACTATGCCGAACTTACCTCTAATCTTGCCCAGTATCTAGCGGACAGCATTCGGACAGAAGCTGACCAGCACGGCTAGATAAACGCTCTTAAGCGGGAGTGGTGAAATGGCAGACACGCAGGTCTTAGGAACCTGTGTCTTCGGACGTGCGGGTTCAAGTCCCGCCTCCCGCACACAGATATCTGATTTCCGTTTGTTAATACTTTCAAAACCAATTAAAAGTTAGATTTGTCCTATGGCAAAGAAATCTGCAGCAAGAATCAAGATGGAAGCCGCTGAAATAAAGCGCGCGGCTGCTGCACGCCGCGAAGAAAAGAAAAAACAATCAGAAATTAATGCGACAAATGAAACTACCGAATTAGATCGCTACCAATCTTTAGACGCAGCGTGGCGAGAAATTGGATTAGCTGCACCTGCTCGCCGCGCACTAGTCGATGACGGCTTATTTGAACTCTCAGATCTTCGTAAGACTTCGCTGGCTGCGGTGAAGGAGTTGCACGGCATGGGGCCAAATGCGATTCGTATTTTGACTACCGAAATGAAGAAGGCTGACCTATCCTTTAGGAAATGAAATTAGTTAACTAGATGTTCACTCAAATCTAGAACTTTTTCGCCAATTCGGGTTTAGCATTTAAACCATGAGCGATGAAAAAAAGCAACCAACAGTTCTCTTTGTTTGTGTCCACAATGCCGGTCGATCACAGATGGCGGCAGGTTTCATGACTTCACTATCAAACGGAAAAGTTCGAGTTCTTTCTGCTGGTTCTGCGCCAAAAGAAACTATTAATCCAGTTGCAATTGAAGCAATGGCTGAACTTGGAATTGATATCGCGCATGAAGTTCCTAAAATTCTTACTACCGAATCAGTTCAAGAATCTGATGTTGTTATCACAATGGGATGTGGTGATACTTGCCCATTCTTTCCGGGTAAGCGTTATGAAGATTGGGTTCTCGAAGATCCAGCTGGCCAAGGTATTGAGCCAGTGCGCATCATCCGCGATGAAATCAAGCGTCGCGTAACCCAATTGTTAGCGGAGATTATCTAAAGCGATCTATAGTTCATCTCTGATCGCAAGAATTGGAGAGTTGCTATGAGTATCAAAGATGTTGCCGCTGCATACCGTAAGAGCACTGAAGATTTTGAGAAATTAGTGGCCTCGATTCCGGCCGATCAATTAGATACCAAACATCCGCAAGGTTGGTCTGCGCGCCAAGTTATTCACCATCTGGCAGATTCCGAAGCGCAGTCATACGCACGTATTCGCCGTTTGATTGCAGAACCTGAAGGCACGATCATTCAAGGTTATGACGAAAATGCCTGGAGCGCTTCTGCAGTGCTGGGTTACTCGACTCTGCCAATTGATTTCTCAGTTAAGGTTTTTAGCGCCGTGCGTGCATCCTCTCTAATCATGATTGAACGACTAACAGATGCTGATTTAACTAAGTCAGGAATGCATACCGAGAGCGGGCCTTTTAGTATTGAAAAATGGTGTCGTTATTACACCACTCACCCACTTGATCACATTGGCCAAATCGAAAAGGCGCTGCGAGGCGAAAACTGATTGGTAATCACCGTTAAAGGCAACTAATTGCAAATAATCTAAGGCTAACTCGGCAGTACGAGGGTTTAACTCAGCAATTAAGAGTTAGGCTTCACTTAAGTTAACTAACCGAGAGCGAGCCAATGTCTAATCCGGTAGTGCCACCAAAATTGCGTGGCTGGTTTCACTTAGGCGCGACTCCGGCAGTAATCATTGCCTCACTCGTGCTTTTTCTGCTTAGTCGCAACTCAGTCAAATTTGCAATTGCGCTGTATTCGTTAACCGCAATTTTATTATTTAGCGTTTCAGCTATTTACCATCGAGTTCCGTGGTCACCAGCAAAGAAGAAAATTTGGCGGCGCTGGGACCACGCGAATATAAATTTATTAATTGCTGGTTCATATACGCCGTTTGCAGTTACTTTGCTGGAAGGTCGCGATCGCACAATTCTGCTTTCAGTTAT
>JBILOR010000143.1:0-3320 GCA_044374325.1 Candidatus Planktophila sp. | reverse complement strand
GTACTCAAGTGTTGGTGAGTTAAAGACCATGTTATTTACCCTCAACTGTCGGCACTGGATCGGTGAAACCTAATTGCGAGTTAACGTGCGCTGCCGCTGGGTTAATCACATTTAACAAAGGTGCTGGATAGAAACCAAGTGCGATGATTGCCGCGAGCACTGGTGCAATCGCAATCTTTTCGCGCAGATTTAGATCAGGTAAATTCTCGTTGCCTGGCGTGGTTGGACCATGAAGCGCGCGTTGAACTGGAATCAAGATATAAAGCGCCGCCAAAATAATTCCAACGGTCGCAATAATTGCCGCTACTGGATAGCGCGTAAAAGTGCCTACTAGCACTAGGAATTCGCTTACGAAACTAGATAAGCCCGGAAGCGCCAAGCTAGACATGCCCGCTAAGAAGAAGCACCAAGCCATGACCGGAGTCACGCGTTGCAAGCCACCAAAGTCAGAGATCGTTGAGGAGCCGCGACGAGCAATCATCCACCCGCCCACGATAAATAACGCAGCGGTAGAGAAAGCATGGTTGAACATGTAAAGAGTTGCACCTGATTGGCTCTGCGATGTCATCGCAAAGATTCCCATTGTGATGAAACCAAAGTGCGAGATCGAAGTAAATGCAATTAAGCGCTTTAGATCTTTTTGGCCAATCGCCAAGATGGCGCCGTAAATGATCGAGATTACAGCTAAGACAATAATTACAGGTGTGAAAGTTTTACTTGCCTCTGGGAAGAGAGTTAAGCAATAACGAATCATTCCGAAAGTACCGACTTTATCGAGCACACCAAGCAAGAGAACTGAAGTTCCTGGTGTTGCAGATGAAGCTGCATCTGGCAGCCAGGTATGGAATGGCCAAAGTGGTGCCTTGATTGCAAAGGCGATGAAGAAGCCCAGGAACAAGAAGTTTTGTGTTGTCGAACTCATCTCAAGATTTGCTAGCTTCGCTAAATCAAAAGTATGACCGCCTTGATCGCCCGACATTACATAGAGGGCAATAATTGAAGCGAGCATCAATAGTCCGCCGAACAAGCTGTAGAGCAAGAACTTAACCGCGGCGGCAGATCGTTCACCGGTGCCATATCCCCCGATTAAGAAGTAAACCGGAACTAACATCGCTTCGAAAATTACGTAGAAGAGGAACACATCGGTAGCACTAAATACACCGATCATCATGGTTTCTAAAACCAGAATCAGAATGTAGAAAGTCTTAACGCTCCAACGGCCACCTTGAGCTTCATTCCAACCAGCCAGAATCACGATTGGCGCCAAAATAACTGACATCAAAATCAATACGAGCGAGATTCCATCAACACCCACGGCGTAATTAATGCCAAAAGAAGGGATCCAGCTGCGAACTTCAACGAACTGCAGATCAACGTTATTGCGCTGGAATTGAACGGCCATCGCAATGGCTGAAGCAGCCGTAACCAAGGTGGTACCGAATGCGAATTGCTTGGCACGCAGTTCGGCGCTCTTAGGCAAAGTTGCAAGTAGCACTGCGCCAATTAGTGGCAGCAGGGCTGTCATCGAAATCCAATTGATGGTCATTGTGTAATCACCCAGATTCCAAGCACGATAGCGGCAGCGCCAACCAGAATCAGCGCTGAATAACTGCGGACATAACCAGTTTGGGATTTACGTAGCCCGGCACCTGAACCAATTGCCATAGCGCCAACGCCATGGACAGCACCATCGATAACTTTCTCATCGACGGTAACCAGGGTCTTGGTAAGTGCTTGACCAGGACGCATAAAGATTGCTTCGTTAGCAGCATCTTGCAATAAGTCTTGGCGCGCGATTCGAGTCAAAGCAGAAACATTCTCTGGTGCAACTGCTTCAACTGGGCGACGCACATACATCATGAATGCAATTGCGATTCCGATCAAAACAATAGTTAGCACGATGCCTGAAACTACGATCGGTGGAAGCAGATAAGAGTGCTCTTCATGTCCATGTGATGCCACTACTGGTTCTAGCCAATGAACCAAAGCATCTCCGCGAGTAAACAGGAATCCGGATACAACTGAACCAATTGCCAAAATTGCCATTGGTAGCCACATCAAAACTGGTGACTCGTGTGGATGCGCTTCTTCATCCCAACGCTTTGTGCCGGTAAAGGTAAGAATCATTACGCGCGTCATGTAGAAAGCAGTAAGTCCGGCACCGAACAGAGCGATAGTGCCTAAGAGAATTCCCTTTACTCCACCCGCGTTTAGCGCAGTTTCAATAATCATGTCTTTGGAATAGAAACCAGCAAACGGCGGAATACCGATAATTGCCAGATAGCCAAGACCAAAAGTAATAAAGGTGATCGGCATGAACTTGCGCAAAGCGCCATATTTACGCATATTTACTTCATCATTCATGCCATGCATAACTGAGCCAGCGCCAAGGAACATGCCCGCTTTAAAGAAACCGTGGGTTAGCAAGTGCATGATGGCGAAGGCATAACCAACTGGGCCTAGGCCAGCAGCTAGCGTCATGTAACCGATCTGCGACATAGTTGATGCAGCCAGTGCTTTCTTAATATCATCTTTAGCAGTACCAATAACCGCTCCGAAGAGCAATGTGATCGCACCAACGATGACTACCAAAAGTTGAGCAGTTGGTGCTTCGTCGAAAATAAAGTTTGAGCGAGTAATCAAATAGACGCCAGCTGTAACCATGGTCGCTGCGTGGATAAGCGCTGATACTGGAGTTGGACCAGCCATCGCATCGCCAAGCCAAGCTTGCAATGGGAATTGCGCAGACTTACCAGCCGCTGCGATCAACAACATGATGCCAATAGCAGTCAAAGTTGCAGTTGAAGTGTTAGGTGCAGCTTCCTTGATTCCTGAAAATGAGACGGTGCCCATTGAAGCAAAAGCAATCATGATCGCAAGTGATAGACCTAGGTCGCCCACGCGGTTCATTACGAAAGCTTTTTTAGCAGCTGTTGCATAAGTTGGTTTTTGATTCCAGAAACCGATCAATAGGTAGGAAGCTAAACCAACGCCTTCCCAACCAACATAAAGATTTAAGTAGGAATCACCAAGTACTAGAAGCAACATTGAGGCAATAAAGAGATTTAAATAGGCGAAGAAGCGGCGGCGATCTCGATCATGAGACATGTATGAGATCGAATAAATGTGGATCAAAGTTCCGACGCCAGTAATTAGCAGCACGAAACAAATGGAAAGTTGATCAAGTAATAGTGAAGCATCGACATTAAAGGAGCCAACGTTGATCCAGGTGAACAACTTCTGGGTCATTGCGCGCTCTTCAGCTGGTTGAGCCAACATCTGAGTGAATAGATAAGCGCCAATACCGAAGGAGCTAGCCG
>JBILOR010000141.1:0-3334 GCA_044374325.1 Candidatus Planktophila sp. | reverse complement strand
CATTAGTGGATCAAGCGGCATTTTCTATCACCGTGGCCCAACTGCATCAATTAACTTTATTACTGCTCACGATGGATTTACGTTGCGGGATTTAGTTTCATATAACGAGAAGCACAATGAACTAAACGGTGAAGATAATCGTGACGGACATTCTTCAAATAAATCCTGGAATGTCGGCATTGAAGGTGAAACCGATGATCTAGGGATTCAACATATTCGCCAATCGCTCAAGAAATCTATGGCAGCTACTTTGCTACTTTCTGCAGGTGTGCCGATGATTAATATGGGCGATGAAGTAAACCGCACGCAAAACGGCAGCAATAACGGATATTCAATTAGTGCCGGCGAAAACCCTTGGGCACAGCCTTGGGATTTAGATTCAGCAGCTTCAGATATGCAAGACGCTTTTCGCGAACTAATTAATATTCGAAAAACTTATCTATCAGATGTCACAAGTAAGTTTTATACCGGCGAGGTTGATTTAGGCACGCAACGTAAAGATTTAGCCTGGTTTAATTTAACTGGTGAAGAGATGATCGATCATCATTGGCAAAACTCTGAAACTCGTACACTTTCCGTATACATTGAAGTTAGTGCAGAACGAGCGTTACTTTTAAATTTTAACTCTGATCGTGTTGAACATGAATTTAAATTACCTGCAGAAAATTGGGGCACTGCCTACCGTTGTATTTTCGATGCAGCAAAAGTTACTTCTACCTACGAACCGGTTATTGCCCAGCCAGGTTCAACAATTAAGGTGCCTGAGCACACAGCGCAAATCTGGCTCGTTACTCGGTAGTACCTGCAACATCGCATAACATTTACCTTGTGTTAGCAATCATCGCACCAGGTCAAGGTGCTCAAACTCCAGGCATGTTGACGCCTTGGTTGGAAAATAGTGATTGCGCTGAATCAATCTCTCGCTGGTCTGAAGTTATTGGTAAAGATTTAGTTGCACTGGGCACGAGAGCCGATGCCGATGAAATTAGAGATACCGCAAATGCTCAACCGCTAATTGTTGCAACTGGTCTAATCGCAGCAAACTTGCTCGGAATTTCAGCACCAGTTATCTCTGGCCATTCAGTCGGCGAAATTACCGCAGCTGCAGTTGCAAAAGTAATAAGCGATTTCGATGCAATGCGTTTTGTAAACGATCGTGCTAATGCCATGGCAAAAGCTGCTAGTTTAGAAAAGACTGGCATGTCAGCTGTGTTAGGCGGAGACCGCGAAGAAGTTCTGGATGCAATTCTAAAATTAGGCCTAGTGGCCGCAAATGACAACGGAGCTGGCCAAATTGTGGCGGCAGGATTAATTAGCGAGCTATCGCTCTTCGCCGATAATCCCCCAGCTGGTGCGCGAATTCGCCCGTTAGCGGTAGCTGGTGCTTTTCACACTAGATATATGCAGTCTGCACAAGAAGTTTTAGCCAAGAGTGCGGCAACTATTTCGCCATCTGATCCAACTGGTTCGATCATTTCAAATCGCGATGGCTTTGCTGTAGTCGATGGCGAAGAAGTGCTGGAGCGCATCATTAGCCAAGTAGCGAGCCCAGTTCGTTGGGATCTCTGCATGAAAAGCCTGCAAGAGTTAGGTGTTACTGGCGTAATTGAGTTAGCGCCGGCCGGGACTTTAGTTGGACTGCTAAAGCGCGCAGCACCTGAGATCGAAACTTTTGCTTTTAAATCTCCTGCCGACTTGGCAGCAGCGAGTGAGTTTGCGGAGAAACATAAATGAGTATCAAAGTAAAAACCGGCACTAATTCACGCATACTTTCAGTTGGTACTTATCGGCCAAAGCGTCAAGTTCCTAACTCAGAAATCGTTGATCGCATCGAATCAAGTGATGAGTGGATTCAGCAACGCACAGGTATTGAAACTCGTCGTTTTGCTGACGCAGATGAAAACGTTGTAAGTATGGCTAAGGCTGCATGCGAAATGGCGTTAAAGAGGGCCAACTTAACAATTGCAGATATTGATACCGTAATTTTTGCAACAATCTCATATGAATTCCAAGCACCTAGTGCGGCAACTGCGCTAATTCAACAAATGGAAAATCCAAAAGCGGCAGCTTTCGATATTAGCGCTGCCTGCGCTGGTTTCTGTTATGGCGTAGCAATGGCAAAAGATTTAATTTCTGGTGGAACTTCAAAAAATGTTTTAGTTGTTGGTTCTGAGAAGTTAACTGACTTTACTGACCCCGATGATCGTGCAACAGCATTTATCTTTGCCGATGGTGCTGGCGCTGTTGTAATCGGTCCTGCTGAAGAGCCTGGCATTGGTCCAGCTATCTGGGGGTCTGATGCTGACTCACGCGATGCGATTTTGCTAAATCCGGCTTGGACTGATTTCAAGAACTCACCAACTAAAGGTGTGGCAGATTTAGGTTGGCCGTATATCAATCAGCAAGGCCAAACCGTTTTCCGTTGGGCCGTTTATTCAATGAGCAAAGTTGGCTTGCAAGCACTCGAAGCTGCTGGAATCTCTGGCGATCAACTTGCCGCATTTATTCCACATCAAGCAAATTTCCGAATTATTGAAACTATGGCCAAAGAAATGAAGTTGCCAGCCTCTGTCGTTATTGCCGATGACATCAAAACAAATGGCAACACTTCATCTGCTTCGATTCCACTAGCGATGGATGCTTTGCTTGAATCACATCCAGAATTAAGTGGCGGTCTTGCATTGATAATTGGATATGGCGCAGGTCTCGTTTACGCGGGACAAGTAGTGCAATTGCCATAAATTTCCACCGCAAAGTGCGCTCATACTCGTAAGTAAGCGCTTTTTTGTAAGACAATTATGCCTTACCGATCTAAACCCGTTTATCGAAAGTGAAGGACATAAAGAAATGGCACTAACCCAAGCAGATGTATTAGCTGGTCTTAAAGAGATCGTTGAAGAAGTTGCCGGAATTCCAGCCGCATCTATCGAGCTAGATAAGAATTTCTCAGATGATTTAGAAGTAGATTCACTAAGCATGGTTGAAGTTGTTGTTGCTTCTGAAGAGCGCTTCGGTGTGAAGATTCCTGATGATCAGGTTACTGAACTAAAGACTGTTGGCGATGCAGTTGATTTCATCGTAAAGGCTTCTGCTTAATTAATAGCGGAGCATAAGTAAAGATGTCAGCCCAACGACGCGTAGTCGTAACTGGACTTGGCGCAACAACTCCAATCGGAGGCGATGCGTCAAGTACTTGGGCTGCCTTGGTCGCAGGTAAGAGCGGTGCTCGCACCCTTACCGAAGATTGGGCCAGCACGATTCCAGTTAACTTCGCTGCCCGGGTCGCAGTTGATCCGAGTGAAGTTATGGAACGAGTTGAACTTCGTAAATTAGA
>JBILOR010000140.1:0-3344 GCA_044374325.1 Candidatus Planktophila sp. | reverse complement strand
CCTACGGTTGCACCTTGAACTACAACAACTAACCAAGCAACTGCGGCTACAAATTTATATCTCTGCAGTCGCCAAACCCGCCCAATAGCCCAGATTCCAATTACGTTAGCTATTAATCCGAGAATCAAACCGAGCGGAAAAAGTAATAAGTGCAGCAAAGTAGCGCTGGCACCAAGTAGAGCGCCACTTAATGCGGCATAAAAATACTTCATTGGCTACAAAACGATCCCTGCGAACAAATCTGTTTCTCGACCATCGCTATTAAACGGTTCGTGAGCATCACCTTTAACAAGTGTGTAGTACTCGTGACCCCAGACTTGTAGTCCTAACTGGTTTGAGAGCGCAAAGAATGGACCATCTAATTCAATTTGAGTTGCATGCGCCGCCATCGCAGCCATTTTTGCATCAACATAGCTATTGGCATCTACAACTGCAGTTACCAACTCATCGGCTTTGGCAAAAGGAAGATCGTCTACGTTTTCAGCACCAAAGAATGAGGAACCAACTTCTTTCATCGCTGCTATGCCGTCAGCCAGTACTGACTTAGGTGTGGCATTCCAATAAATCTTGGAAATTTGCCATTCGGTTGCAAGTTCAGCGGCCCGCATCGCAACTCTATGAGCCTGAATGTGGTCTGGGTGGCCATATCCACCAATTTCATCGTAAGTAATCAAAACATGTGGCTTTACTTCATGAATAACTTTCACCAATAAGTCGGCAGCCGAATCAAGGTCAGCCTGCCAAAAACAATCAGACCGATTGTTTGGTTCGGTTCCCATCATTCCGCTATCGCGATACTTAATTTTGTCATCACCTAAGAATCGATGATCGGTTATGCCAAGTGCTTTCATGGCTGCGGCTAACTCAATAACTCGATGATCACCTAGTTGATCAGTTTCGTGCGCTGCCAAATGTGCCAGATCCGGAACTAACACTTCGCCTTCTTCGCCACGTGTGCAGGTCACTAAAGTTACTTGAGCTCCGAGGGCTGCATACATAGCCATGGTTGCGCCGTTGTTAATGGTTTCATCATCTGGATGCGCGTGGACCAGAAGTGCGCGGTATCCCTGTAGTGGCTGCGACATTAGTAAACCGGGAGTGAGGTATCGATTTGCTTAGCCCAAGCGATTACGCCGCCACTTACATGTGTGGCATCAGCAAAACCAGCGCCTTTTAAAATTGCCAGACACTCAGCTGAACGAACGCCAGACTTGCAGTGCAAAATGATCGGTTTATCTTGTGGCAGATCTGTTAGCGCAGTTCCGTCAAGGAAGCCTTGCTTTGGAATTAAAGTGGAACCTGGAATTCGCACGATCTCGAATTCACTTGGTTCGCGAACATCGATCAAATAGAATTTCTCGTTCTTATCTATTTTATTCTTTAGCTCAGAAACTGAAATTGTCGCGTCCTTAACAGCAACTTCAGCAGCATCAGATAGAACTCCACAGAAAGCTTCGTAATCGGGCAATAAAGCCGTTTGAGTTGGGCGATCTGAACAGATTGGGCAATTTGGATCTTTGCGAACTTTAATTTTGCGATAACTCATTTCGAGTCCGTCATAGATCATCAATGAACCAATTAGCGGTTCGCCGATTCCAGTAATAACTTTAATTGCTTCAGTTGTTTGGATTGAGCCAATTGATGCACAGAGAACACCAAGTACTCCACCTTCAGCACAGCTAGGAACCATTCCAGGTGGTGGTGGTTCTGGATAGAGGCAGCGATAGCAAGGCCCATACTCAGCCCAAAACACACTGGCTTGTCCATCAAAACGATAAATTGAGCCCCATACATAAGGCTTCTTTAAAAGTACACAAGCATCATTTACCAAGTAGCGGGTGGCGAAGTTATCAGTGCCATCAACGATGATGTCGTATTGCGCAAAGATCTCCATGACATTAGAAGTATCAAGTCGTGTTTCATGCAAAACAACATTTACATATGGGTTGATCTCAGCAATTTTTTCTTGTGCACTCTTTGCTTTGCTCTTACCAATATCAGATTGGCCATGAATAATTTGACGTTGCAAGTTAGATTCATCGACCGTGTCAAACTCTGCGATTCCAATTGTCCCGACGCCAGCTGCTGCTAAATACATCAGGGCTGGTGAACCTAAACCGCCGGCACCGACGCAGAGAACTTTGGCATTCATCAATCTCGCTTGCCCTGCCATTGCAAGATCCGGAATAATTAAGTGGCGGCTATAGCGACGTACTTCATCAACAGTTAGCGCGCGGCCAGGTTCTACTAGTGGTGGAATCTTCATCTCTATCGCCTTTTTGGTGCCCAATTGGTAAACCGATAACGGGGTTATTCTGCCGTAGACGACTCTCGGTTGCTAATTGCAATACGTTCGCGAAAAACTTCAGAGGTGTAATTTCCTAGTTTTGCCTCTAGCATTGGCTCAATGAGCACTACAGATGCACGTGATAACAAGCCACGTTTACCTCGTGATGAACGGCGAGCACTTTTGCTATCCGCAGCCCTAGAGGTATTTACTGTTGCCGGTTACCACAGCGCTGCGATGGATGAAATTGCCGATCGAGCGGGCGTAAGCAAGCCAGTTCTCTATCAGCACTTTCCATCAAAGCTAGAACTTTATTTGGCGGTACTAGATTTACATATTGACTCGCTAGTTTTCCAGATTCAAAGAGCTATCGCTTCTAAAACTGAAAACGCTGGCCGAGTTCGCGCAACCGTAGATGCCTATTTTGATTTTATTGAAAGTGAAGGCGAAGCATTTCGGTTACTTTTCGAAAGTGATATGAATGTCGAACCAGCTGTACACGAACGTTTAAATCGCATGACTTATGACTGCGCAGCTGCAATTAGTGCTGTGATCTCAATTGAGACTGGCTTGCCACAAGAGGCATCAATGCTGCTCGGAGTTTCACTTATTGGATCGATTCAAGTCGGTGCAAGACATTGGCTTGATCGAGATAGCAAGTTATCGCGTGAGCAAGCGGCTCGATTAATCGAAAGCTTGATGTGGCGCGGGGTTTCTGGTTTCCCGTTAGGCAACAACTGAAGTAATCCCATAGGATTGCCCCATGGCTACAAAGAAAATAGAAACTGTCCAAAAATCAGAGGTCCGCATCGCTGTCGTAAATGTAACTAGCGACCTTGCTTTTGAGAGCCCTTCCGCACCGGCTGAAATCTCAGCTGCCGTAAGCGCAGCAATTAGCACTGGAACTCCCCTGATATTAAATGATGTCCGCGGTCGTACCATCATGGTGCCAGCCGATCGAATTGGTTTTGTAGAAATTGGCGAACAAACCGAGCGACGCGTCGGTTTCGGCTCCCTCTAACGTGTCTATAACTTTCGCAGATCTACCTTTACGTAA
>JBILOR010000139.1:0-3358 GCA_044374325.1 Candidatus Planktophila sp. | reverse complement strand
GGCACCAAACCATGGCCGTAGGCGTCGGCTTTAACGACCGCCATCAAATCGGTGCCAGCCGTGGCCTTTAACTTCTTAACATTTGCGGCAATTGCCGTTAAATCAATTTTCGCTTCGGCTCGATTACTCATGAACGCTCCACAATCACAAAGGCAGAGGCGATTCCTGCATCGTGTGAGAGCGATAAGTGCACGTTGGCACCATCAACTAAGTCGGCGATTTCACCGCGAAATAAAAAAGCCGGCTTTCCACTTTCTAAGTTGATCACTTCGGCATCATGCCATGGCAAACCTTTGCCAGCACTAAGCGCTTTAGCCAGCGCTTCTTTTGCCGCAAATCTTGCTGCCAAAGAAGCTATCGGTTTAGCTTGTTCAGAAACTGTAAAAAGACGTTCTTTTAGACCTGTGGTGCGCTCGAGCGCTTCCGAAAATCTAGCGATATCAACCACATCGATACCAACGCCATCAATCATGATTTATCCTTGCGCGAAGGAACCAGACGGTCAAGAGCGGTTACTGAAATCAAGAGCGCTCCCCCGAGGAAAATGCCACCGAGCAAATCTGAGAACCAATGGGTATTTCGATATAACGAGACGACCATAATCGCCGTAGTTACCGAAGAAACAATCGTGATTAAATACTTAGCGCTCTTTGGCTCACTCCATAAATATCGGTAAATAAGATATGCAAATAATCCCCAAATTAAAACTGCATTTGAAATATGGCCACTCGGAAATGACATGCCACCAAAATTCAAAATATCCATATTTAATCGGGGCTTGGTGCGACCAATAGCTAATTTAAAAACTCCCACCACGCCATTTAAGGCAAGTAGCGCTATGACCGATAACAGAAGGGGGCGAAAAGTATTAAACCTGCGCCACAAGTATGCCGAAAGCAACAAGATAGCTACTGCGCTTAATCCACGAAGACCTAGATCATCTATTCGGCGCAGAATAAAATAGACCCACTTTGGAAATAGATATCGATCGAAGGTAGCAATCTTGTCATCGATGGTAATTAGCCAACCTGCCGTTACGACTTGATAGGTCACAAATAAGAAACCTGAGGTAGCAAAGGCTGCCCAAGAGAATGAGCGACTTAACTCCTCGCGTTGGTGGGCTTGCAATTTGAGCATTATTCGACCGTAACCGACTTAGCTAAATTGCGGGGTTGATCAACATCATTACCGCGTGCAATCGCCATCTCGTAGGCAAATACCTGCAGCGGCACAGTTGCCAGAACTGGTTGGAACAGCGCTGGTGCTACCGGAATTCGAATCACATGTGCAGCGCCAGTGACTTCGGCACCTTCTTCGGCGATCACAATCACTTGAGCACCACGTGCTTTAACTTCTTGAATATTGCTCAACATTTTCTCATCGAGGGAATGCTCGTGACCGGTTGGAACAATTGCAATTACTGGAGTGCCTTCTTCAATCAGAGCAATCGGCCCATGCTTTAGTTCACCACCTGCGAAACCTTCGGCGTGCATGTAAGCAAGTTCTTTTAATTTAAGTGCGCCTTCGAGGGCAGCTGGGAAACCAACATTTCGACCTAGAAATAAGACCGATGAGCTCTTAGCAAAAGTGCGAGTGAGGGCTCGTAGTGGTTCAACGGTTTCGAGAATCGCCTCAATTTTTGCAGGTAGAGCAAGTAGTTCGTTATACAAGTCAGCTACTTGAAGATCATTGAGTTGTTTACGAACCTGCGCTAAATGCAGGCCAATCAAATAAACCGCCACAACTTGAGTTAAAAATGCTTTAGTTGAAGCCACTGCAATTTCGGGGCCAGCATGGGTGTAAAGAACCGCATCTGATTCGCGGGGAATCGTTGAGCTATTGGTATTACAGATGGCTAAAACTCGCGCACCCGCTGCTTTTGCGTGACGAAGCGCCATTAGCGTGTCCATCGTTTCACCTGATTGAGATATGGCGATTACTAAAGTTTGTGCATCAATGATCGGATCGCGATAGCGATACTCACTTGCGATTTCCACTTCAACTGAAATCTTGGCCCATTTTTCAATGGCGTATTTCGCGATCATGCCAGCGTGATAAGCGGTACCGCAGGCGATAACTACGATTTTCTTAAGTGCGCGAATTTCTTCATCGCTCATCTTTAATTCATCAAGTTCAATCTGATTATTATCAGTTAAGCGACCAATCAACGTATCGGCAACTGCTTTAGGTTGCTCGAAGATTTCTTTCAACATGAAGTGGTTAAAGCCGCCTTTTTGCGCAGCCTCAGCATCCCAAGTTACTTGGTACTCACGCGCTGACTGCGCATTGCCATCAAGGTCGGTGATTTCAAACCTTGTTGGTGTAATAACCACAATCTCATCTTGGCCAAGTTCAACTGCCCGCTTGGTGTATTCAATGAAGGCTGCCACATCGGAAGCTAAGAAGTACTCGTTTTCGCCGACACCTAGTACTAACGGCGAATTACGGCGCACACCCACAATTACGCCTGGGTTATCTGCATGCACCGCAAGCAGCGTGAATGAGCCGCGCAAAGTTTTAACAGCTTCACGCATCGCAGCCGGTAGATCACCATTGAATTCTTTACGTAGATCACTTAGTAAGTGAGCTACAGATTCGGTATCAGTATCTGAATGAAATTTGTGACCTTTAGCTTGCAGCTCGGCCTTTAATTGGTTGTAATTTTCGATGATGCCATTATGAATAACGGCTAACTTACCTTCGTTATCTACATGAGGGTGCGCATTGTTATCTGTCGGCCCCCCATGTGTGGCCCAACGAGTATGACCAATTCCAGATGTTGCTGACGGCAGCTGGTCGCCAAGTGAACTCTCTAAATTGCCTAACTTTCCTGCGCGCTTTTCAATAAACAACTTGCCACTTGTGCCAAGAGCAATGCCGGCTGAGTCATAGCCGCGATATTCCAGGCGACGCAATCCTTCAATCAGTGGAGTTATTGCTGAGTTGTTACCGGTGTAGCCAACGATTCCGCACACAGAATTACTTCAATTCAGTTTCAACTACTTGAGCTAATTTAGTTGCCACAGATTGAGCAACTGCGTCGCTCTGCGCTTCGACCATAACGCGCACTAATGGCTCGGTTCCTGATGCGCGAAGCAATACCCGACCATTTGAACCAAGTTCAGTTTCGGCGGCTTTAACCGCATCGGCAATAACGTTAGAAGTTGCCAGGCGTTCTTTAGCCACATTCTTCACATTAATTAGCACTTGTGGGAATCGCACCATTACGCCTGAAAGCTCTTGCAGAGTTTGCCCAGAGCGTTTTACTTCAGCCAATAGTTGAAGGGCTGTAAGTAAGCCATCGCCAGTATTGGCATGATCGCGCATGATTACGTGCCCTGATTGTTCGCCGCCTAAA
>JBILOR010000028.1:0-11563 GCA_044374325.1 Candidatus Planktophila sp. | reverse complement strand
GCTAAGAGCGTTGCTTACGAAGCCGCTGTTAAGCAAGCAATGGATGAACCAAAGGAAGGCGCCACAACTCTTAAGAAGAAGGCGCAAGAGAAGCTTGCTGCAAAGGCAAACCCTGTGGAAGAAGTAGCGGCCGTTGAAGTGTCCGAGCCAGTAGCAGAGATTGCTGTGTCCGAGGTGTCCGAGCCAGTAGCAGACATTGCTGTTTCCGAGGTTCCAGCTGAAGTTGCGAACACCGATGCTGTTTCTGAAACAGAAGAAGAAAAGGCTGCTGAATAAAAATGATTGATGAAGCCCTAGAACATTTAGTTAAGGGAATCGTTGATTCACCCGAAGATGTAGTCGTTAAGGAAAAAACTCACCGACGTGGAACCACACTTGAGGTTCGAGTTAATCCCGAAGATATCGGCAAGGTAATTGGTCGCAATGGCCGTACCGCAAAGGCGCTTCGTACCGTCGTCAGCGCGCTCGCAGGTCGCACAATTCGTGTTGATCTGGTTGAAGCTGACGAGGTTCGTTAACCCTTAATTTAAGCCGCTCATAATGCGTTTACTCGTGGGCCGTATCGGCAAGGCTCACGGAATCTTGGGTGAAGCCACAATCGAGGTTCGTACCGACGATGCGGCGACTCGTTTTGCTTTGGGTGCAGCTGTTGAGACAGATAAAGGAACCTCTTTAACCGTTGATTCTGTTCGAGTACATAATGGAATTCTCTTACTTGGTTTTGAAGGTATTAGCGATCGCAATGGCATAGAGGCGTTGCGCGACACATTGCTTTATGCCGACGTTGATATCGACGCACCGGGTGAAGATGAAGACGATTATCATGTGCTGCAATTAATTGGTTGTGTAGCGAACTTAGAAGATGGCAGCAAGTTCGGTGAAGTTAGCGATGTGCTTAATTTGCCCGGCCAAGACGTGCTTGCGATAAAGACTGAAAAAGGCGAAGTCTTAGTTCCCTTCGTTCGTCAGTTAGTTCCAGTCGTTGATATCAAAGCCAAAATCGTGGTGGTTATTCCGCCAATTATTTCGGGGGAGATGAAATGAGAATTGATGTCATCTCGATCTTCCCTGAATATTTAGCACCACTTGAACTTTCATTACTAGGAAAAGCTCAAGATAAAGGTTTGATCGAGATCGATGTGCACGATCTGCGCGAGCACACAAGCGATAACCATCATAGTGTTGATGACACACCTTACGGTGGTGGTGCTGGCATGGTTATGAAGGCGCAAATCTGGGGCGATGCGCTAGATGCTTTGATCACCGATGAATGCGATCTAATCATTCTCACTCCAGGCGGAAAGCGTTTTAACCAGCGAATGGCTGAAGAGCTTTCCAAGAAATCACATTTACTTTTTGCTTGCGGCCGATACGAAGGTATTGATGATCGAGTTCGCCAACATTATTCAACGACTGCATATCGCGAACGCGGTATCAGAGTGCATGAAATCTCGATTGGCGATTATGTATTAGGTGGCGGCGAAGTCGCTTCAATGGTAATTATCGAAGCCGTAACTCGCTTGATTCCGGGAGTTCTAGGTAATCCAGCCTCAATAGTTGAGGAATCACATATGACCGATGGTTTCGTGGAGTATCCCTCATTTACTAAACCTGCCAATTGGCGCGAAATCGAAGTTCCCGAAGTATTACTTAGTGGCAATCATGCTGCGATTGCCAAATGGCGCAGTGAAGCTGCACACAAGCGCGCTCAAGAGAACCTTTAATTTAGCAACACTTTAGTTCTAACTCGCGAGTAAGTTTTTAGCAACGTAACGTTGCACTATGACGAGTCTTGATCCAGCAATCCAAATGCGATTGATTCGCGATCTCGAACCAGCTGTTGCCGTAGAACTCGAACGACATTTGAAGATTCAAAAAGACTGGTACCCGCATGACTATGTGCCATGGTCTGAAGGTCGTAACTTTGCTGGCCCACTAAATGGTGATGCCTGGGAAGCTAAAGATTCTAAACTTTCTCCAATTGCTCAAGACTCCTTAGTTCTTAATCTCTTGACTGAAGATAATTTACCTAGCTATCACACCGAAATTGCAATTGCGATGGGTCGAGATGGTGCTTGGGGAACCTGGATTGAGCGATGGACTGCTGAAGAAAATCGCCACGGCATTGTTATGCGCGACTATTTGATGGCGACGCGCGGTGTGGATCCTTACGAGTTGGAAGATCTACGCATGGCACACATGTCAGTTGGTTATCAAAAACCTTACGAGAATGACATGCTACATACCGTCGCCTATGTTTCATTCCAAGAATTAGCTACGCGTATTTCGCATCGCAACACCGGAATCATTTCCGATGACCCAATCTGCGAAGGCATGTTGCAACGAGTTGCCCTTGATGAAAACCTACATATGATTTTTTATCGCAACTTACTTGGCGCCGCCCTTGATCTCGAACCAAATGCAGCTATGAGAGCAATTACAGATGTTGTAACTAATTTCGATATGCCAGGAGCAGGCATGCCAGGTTTTGCGCGTAAATCTGTCGGCATTGCTTTAGCTGGCATCTATGACATGCAACAACACCTAGAAGATGTAATTGCGCCTGTACTTCGCGCCTGGAACGTGTTTGGGCGAGAAGACCTTTCGGGAGATGGCCAAGCTGCCCGTGATGAGTTAAGCGCTTTCCTGGCAGCCGCAACTACCGAATCTGACCGCTTCAATGAAAAGCGTGAGAAGCACTTCGAGCGCTTAATTGCGCGTGGCCAAGAACCGATTCGGCTAACTAAATCTAAGTAAAGCAGGTAAAGTTCGCGATTATGTGCCGACTACTAGCTTACGCCGCAAGTTCGGATACTACCTTCGCCGAAATTGTGGGCGAAGGTTTTGAAAATTTTGTCGCAATGTCAGATGAACATAAAGATGGTTGGGGTATTACTTCTATCGATAAGAATGGCGAAGTTTCACGCACCGTTGACCTAGAGCGCGCAGTAGCCAGCAGCACTTTCGTAGATGTTAAAGATCGACCAGCAGATTCTGGACTTCTACATTTGCGCTTAGCTTCTAAGGGTCTGACCATTGATATCAAGAATAACCATCCCTTTGTCGATGGCACTTACAGTTTTATGCATAACGGCACAATTCGGCCAGCGGCATCAGTCGAAGCGTTCATTGATCCAGAGTTCGCTAATCGCGCGCAAGGCAGTACTGATAGCGAGCGCTACTTCTATGCAATTCTTAGCGAGATTAAAAAGCACGGATTAGTCGATGGTCTACGAAGTGCTGTAACTAAAATCAGCGACAACTGCGATTTCTCGAGCATAAATTGCATGCTGTTAACACCTGATTATTTGATTGCTGCGTGCGAATTCAACGAAAGCGAGCGGAGTGAATGGACAGTTAATTCACATTACGAGTTGCGCTATCGCAGCGATGAAAGCGGCGTCGTTATCTCATCTACCGGTTGGGGCCATGACGACTGGACTGTTTTGGCTAACCATCAAGTACTCGTAGTTGATCGCAAGAGCCTAAATACCGAGATTTTGCCGCTGCCATTACGATTAGGGGCATGACGCGCACATATCTGGTCGAGACTTACGGCTGCCAGATGAACGTGCACGATTCTGAACGTATTGCTGGTTTGCTAGAAGCCGATGGTTATGTGCCAGTCGAGCAGGGCAAGCAAGCAGACTTAGTGGTTTTCAATACCTGCGCCGTTCGCGAAAATGCCGATAACAAACTCTACGGAAATTTAAGTTTTCTAGCGCCAGTCAAGAAAGCTAATCCAGCAATGCAGATTGCAGTGGGTGGTTGCTTAGCCCAAAAAGATCAAGCCACGATTTTAAAGAAAGCTCCGTATGTTGATGTGGTTTTCGGAACCCACAACGTTGGCTCATTGCCAGTGCTGCTTGAGCGGGCACGAATTGAAGAAGAGTCTCAAATCGAAATTTTGGAGGCGTTAGAACATTTCCCATCAACTTTGCCAGCTAAACGATTTAGTGACTTTACGGCATGGGTCTCTGTTTCAGTCGGTTGCAATAACACTTGCACCTTCTGCATTGTGCCAACCTTGCGCGGAATTGAGAAAGATCGACCAGCAAGTGACATTTTGCGCGAGATTAATACGTTAGTTGATTCTGGCGTCATTGAAATTACTTTACTAGGGCAGAATGTAAATGCTTACGGAGTTGAATTTGGTGATCGCGCTGCTTTTGCGAACTTGCTTAAGGAATGCGGAAAAATAGCAGGGCTTGAGCGAGTTCGTTTTATGTCACCACACCCAAGAGATTTTACAGATGACGTAATCGAAGCAATGGCTAGCACCCCAAATGTGATGCCGCATCTACATATGCCGTTGCAATCTGGATCTAACCGAATTTTGCAAGAAATGCGCCGCTCATATCGCACCGATCGATATCTAGGAATTCTCGATCGCGTGCGCAAAGCAATGCCGCATTCACAAGTAACTACCGACATTATCGTAGGTTTTCCAGGTGAGACTGAAGAAGATTTCCAGTCAACACTTGATCTCTGCACGCAAGCAAGATTCTCGGCGGCCTACACCTATCAATATTCCATTCGTCCAGGAACACCAGCTGCGGTGATGCCAAATCAGGTGCCTGCTGAAGTTGTGGGAGAGCGATACACCCGTTTACACGCGCATCAAGAGGCGATTTCTGCTTCGGTAAATGCCGAGGCAATTGGCCGCACTATGAAAGTTCTAGTAGCTGAAGTTTCTGGTCGTCGTAATGGCGATAACGATCGCATGACTGGGCGCAGTGAAGATTTCAGATTGGTTCACTTCAACTCAATGGTTGAGCAACCGCTACCTGGTGATTTGATTACAGTTGATATCACCGAGAGTTCTTCGCACTACCTAATTGGTAACGGTGGCAAAGTAGAACGTCGAGCTAAGCGCGAAGCCAAGGGCACCATGTTAGGTATCCCGGTTATTCGCGCATGAAGTTAATTGTTATTTGCGGCGCTACTGCCACTGGCAAAAGCGATCTAGCAATTTCAGTCGCTCAACAAATTGGCGCTGAAATCATCAATGCAGACTCCATGCAACTCTATCGAGGCATGGATATCGGCACGGCCAAGCTAAGTGTTGAGGAACGTCAGGGGATCCCGCATCACCTACTAGATGTTTTAGAGGTAACCGAAGATGCGAATGTAGCTTGGTATCAAAGTCAGGCTCGGGCAAAGATTTCAGAGATCCAGAGTCGTGGAAAATCTGTGGTGATTGTGGGCGGAACTGGCCTGTACATCAAAGCTATTTTAGATGAGTTAAATTTTCCAGAT
Organism: Candidatus Planktophila sp.; assembly: GCA_044374325.1. Taxonomy (GTDB): domain Bacteria; phylum Actinomycetota; class Actinomycetes; order Nanopelagicales; family Nanopelagicaceae; genus Planktophila. The sequence continues at coordinate 6,304 of JBILOR010000028.1, read as the reverse complement.
ACTAATCCGGCGGTTCGTGAATCACTCGAGAAAGAAGCCGAAGAACTTGGCGCACATGTTTTATTTGAGCGACTTGAAAAGCTTGATCCAGCCGCAGCTCTAGCAATTGATCGTGCAAATACTCGTCGAATTATTCGAGCACTTGAAGTTATCGAAATTACTGGCAAACCTTTCACTGCGAACTTGCCACGAAAAGATTCTGAGCTTTATCCAGCCGCTAGACAATTTGGGTTAGTCATGGATCGCGAAGCACTCGGTGAGCGAATTAGTGATCGAGTAGATCGCATGTATGCCGCTGGATTAGTAGACGAAGTAGATCGTTGTATTGCAGCCGGCATTACATCAGCACGTACGGCTCAATTGGCACTCGGTTATGCCCAAGTTATTGCAATGCGCCGAGGTGATCTCACTCTTGATGCGGCGATTGAAGAGACTAAACGAGCAACTAGACAGTACGCCAGACGGCAAGAGACTTGGTTCTCACGAGATGCTCGTATTAAATGGATTTCGCCAATCCAACCTCGGCTCGAAATAATCTTGCAGGAAATAGAATAGCCAAATCATGATTGCAACCTACGGCCACGGCACTGAAAATGACTTCGTTCTAGTTTTTGATCCTGAAAATAAGGCATCGATTACAACCGCGCAGACGGCGGCAATTTGCAATCGCCAAACTGGGATCGGCGCTGATGGGCTTATTCGAATAGGCAAAAAGAATGAGCGCTGGTTTATGGATTACCGCAACGCTGATGGCTCACTCGCCGAGATGTGTGGCAATGGAATTCGCGTAACGGCAAAATACTTAGTTGAGCGCGGTCATCAACCCGAAGGAATTTTCGCGATCGATACGCGTGACGGCGTTAAACACTTGCGAGTTCCGGCAACTGGAGACATCTCAGTAAATATGGGTCAGGTTACTGATGAAGATGAAGAGATTTCAGCGGCTGCAAATGGCAAAGTCTGGAACGGTTATCACGTCAGTGTCGGAAATCCGCACGCAGTAGTTTTCGTAACTGATTTGAACGAAGTTGGCGCACTGGCTGAAGCACCAGTTGTTCGCCCTAAGGATGCCTACCCCGAAGGCGTCAACGTGGAATTTGTTGAGATCACTGGTGAGCGCGAAGTAAAGATGCGAGTTTTCGAGCGCGGAAGTGGTGAGACTAGATCTTGCGGTACTGGCGTTTGCGCGGTTGCACTAGCTGCAACCTTGCAAACCAAAGCGAAGTTGCCTGCCAGATGGATCGTTAATCCACCCGGAGGTCGGTTAGAAGTTGATATCGACGGACATAGCAATGCAACACTTATTGGGCCAGCAGTCTTAATTGCTGATTACGACATCAGTAAGTACTTACTTTAAAAGATTTAGTTTTCGCGCACTTTCACGAAGTGCCTCTTTGGCATTTGGATGAGCTGCATTTTCAATTAAATTCGTAGCCTGTTCATTCTGCGATTTTCCGAAGCAAGAAGCGACACCCTGCTCTGTAACAACATAAGAGTGCTGAAAACTAGTGATGTTTGAGCCAATGTTGGGGACGATGGTTGAGACATTTGCTTTGGGATGCCACGACGGAAGTGCCATAAATGATGCACCGCCACGAGAGTGAAGAGCGCCCACAATGAAATCGGTCGAGCCGCCAAAGCCAGAGTAAATCTGACCGCGTACATGACTGGCATTAGCTTGATCAAAGAGGTCAATTTCTAGCGCCGCATTAATGCTGGTCATACGCGCTTGTCGGGCAATCTGGCTGGGATCATTTGTGCGCTCGGTACGGCGCATGCGAACTAACTTATTGAGGTTTACCCAGTCATAAAGTTCGGGACTTCCGAAGAGAAAAGATGCAGTTAGCAATACTTCTTTATCGAGTACCCCTCTTTTGTAAAGTTCGAGAACGCCATCGCTAAACATTTCTGTCCAGATCCGCATTCCGCTGCGATCTTTTAGGCTAGAGAGAACCGCATCAGGCACCGCGCCGATTCCTAATTGAAGCGTTGAGTTATCACTAATCAGGGCTGCGATCCGATTACCGATCTCTTGCGCGGTATCTGAGATTGGAATCTGTTCTTTGTGTAATAGTGGTTCATCCACTTCAACTAGATAATCAATCTCGCTCTCGTAGATCTGCGCATCGCCATAGGTATACGGCATTTGCTTGTTTGCTTGGGCAATGACTAAGCCACCATGGGCTTGTGCGGTTTCAATTGCCATTGGCAGGACATTTACCTCTATGCCCAAGCTAACTGTGTCGAAACGAGGGGCAGAGGTATGTAGAAAAACTAGATCGGGGCGCAGGTGCTCGCGAATTATCACCGGCAACATACTTAGTCGAGCCGGGAAATAGTTGAGCCGTGGATGCCTGCGCATAGCTGGCCCGACGAAAGCAGTTTCGTAAGTAATTCCTTCGCGATCTGGAATGCCATCGTGGGCATTTAACATATGCAATTTAAACTCGGGAATTACTTCGGCTGCAGCAGATAACAAGACTTTCGGGGCCGCAAAGTTGCCCGAGGCAACAATTCTTGGGTTATTCGTATAGTTAGAAAGAATTGCTTTCAACTGTTCTTGATTGATTACCCGCATAATAGGCAGTTTAGTCCTTATTGCTCTATTGTTTAATTGTGAGTGATCAACCAGACAACATCGATGATTTCGAAGCGTTACTTGCCGAGAGCGCAAGAGTTGCTGCCGAATTCGATGCTGCAGATAGCGATGATTACGCCGAAAGTATTCAGCCTGATTTAGTTGAGCGTAATGCTCTCCGTCGCGTTAAAGGCTTTTCTACTCAGTTACAAGATATTTCCGAAGCTGAGTATCGCGAGCTGCAGTTAGAAAAAGTTGTTTTGGTTGGCGTCTGGACTGAAGGTAGTTCGACGATGGCCGAGAACTCGTTGGCCGAACTAAAAGCGCTAGCCGAAACTGCTGGTTCTGAAGTTATGGAAGGTCTAATTCAACGCCGCGATAAGCCAGACCCAGCAACTTACATTGGTTCTGGAAAAGTGGTTGAACTGCGGCAGGTAGTTGTTGCAACTGGGGCAGATACCGTTATTTGCGATGGTGAACTTTCACCGTCTCAACTTCGACAGCTAGAAGAGAAAGTCAAAGTTAAAGTTATCGATCGCACCGCCCTAATTCTTGATATTTTCGCCCAGCATGCCAAAAGCAAAGAAGGTAAAGCGCAAGTAGAGCTCGCCCAGATTTCATATCTGTTACCACGATTACGTGGCTGGGGTGAATCGCTTTCGCGCCAAGTTGGTGGACGCGCAGCTGGCGGTGCAGGTATCGGTGGTCGTGGCCCTGGTGAAACCAAGATCGAAACCGACCGTCGACGGATTCGCGACAAGATGGCAAAACTACGTCGTGAGATCGCTGAGATGAAGGTTTCTCGCGACACCAAGCGACAAGAGCGTCGCCGCAATAACATTCCTTCGGTTGCAATTGCCGGCTACACCAATGCCGGAAAGTCTTCGCTATTAAACAAGTTAACCAACGCTGGCGTCTTAGTTGAGAATGCTTTGTTCGCAACACTTGATCCAACAGTGCGTAAAGCGCAAACTGAAGATGGTCGCGTCTATACCTTGTCTGACACAGTAGGTTTCGTTCGGCATCTGCCACACCAACTAATCGATGCCTTTAAATCAACGCTGGAAGAAGTCTCCGGTTCTGATCTGATTGTTCATGTTGTTGATGGTTCACACTCAGATCCGTTTGAACAAATTCGAGCAGTGCGTGAGGTAATCACTGAAATTGGCGGCGCTGAGATTCCGGAGATTATTGCGATTAATAAAGTTGATATCGCAGATCCCGAAATGGTGATGCAAATTTTGCGCACCGAACCCAACAGCTATGCGTTCTCAGTTCGTACAGGTTTTGGAATTGAAGGTCTAATTCATGCCATTGAAAGTTCGCTGCCCAGACCCAAGATTGAAATAAATACAGTGATCCCTTATGACCGTGGCGATCTGGTGAGTGCGATTCACGAACGTGGTGAGATATTGCGTGAAGAGTATTTACCCGAAGGAACCTCACTACATGCTCGCGTTGATGGGGGATTAGCCAAGGAGATCGAAGAAATCGTTCGGTAAGTACCCAGACAGCACTCATGTGACAGGAATATTTGCGACACGCCGAGGGTTCAATTAGTTAAACCAGGCAGTAATGCGCCACTATGCGCCCGCTGGGTATTTCCAGCAGCGTTTGCCAAGAAATTGGCTTCGACTTAGTTTGGAAAGAAGGTGAGAGCAATGGCAACCGATTATGACACCCCCAGAAAAACCGATGAAGAGTTACATGAAGAATCGCTTGAGGAGTTAAAGGCGCAACGCGTCGATGCTCAATCCGGTCAGATTGATGTCGATGAAGCCGAAGCTGCTGAGAATCTTGAGCTACCAGGTGCTGACTTATCTGGTGAAGAACTCTCAGTGCGCGTGGTTCCAAAGCAAGTTGATGAATTCACTTGTTCTCGTTGCTTCTTGGTACATCACAGTACTCAACTAGCAAAAGGCGAAGGTGCTACTGCTGTCTGTAAGGAATGCGCTTAACCGTTAAGGATTTGAGCAAGCTCTTTATTTCGCTTTGAGGTAATTAACCAATAAGGCGTTTGATCGCGGGGATCGTTAATTTCAACTTTAACTCCGGTTGATCGCCAAAATCTAAATATTAAAAAAGAAGCTGGGTCGGCATCGCGAGTGCGAAGTCGACCCATTTCTTTGCCGTCAAGGGCTGCCGCCTGACCTAAGTATTTAAGTTCAATGTGAGCAGAGCCTGCTCTCAATTCATTTTCATCAACTTCTAGTATCAGCTTGCTCTTTACCGCAATTAATACGACTAGAACTGTGCTTAAAACCCAAGTTATAAACGCAGGTTGATTACCAAGTGCGGCCCAAACGGCAACGACTAAGGAAACAAAGAGAAAGTAGATAAAGGCTAAGAGCCAAAATGGCGCACGAATCACTTCTCTAAATCTCATAAGACCACGCTATCGTGAAATAAATAAAGTAGCCTTATGACATGAGTCGCGTTGCTAGCACCACACCGCCCGAAGGGGCCGTGATTCCCGAACGTCATCCGCTTGCCCCTGAAACGGGCACTAAAGTTCCATCTCACTACGGCCACTGCTTTGGTTGCGGCGAATTACACCCGACCGGCTTGCATTTAGTTGCCCATGTTGGCGAAGGCGCAACAATCACCGCTGAATTTACAGTTACTGAAAATCATCAAGGCGCACCCGGCCTTGCTCACGGCGGCTTACTATCTTTAGCTTTCGATGAAGCACTCGGAAAGTTGATGTGGTTATTGCGTTCGCCCGCCGTAACTGCGCGTCTTGAGACAGATTTCATTCGCCCAGTCCCACTAGGAACAACACTTTATATTTCCGCTGAAATCACTGGTCAAGTAAATCGAAAAGTTTATTCAGCAGCTGTTGGCCGCTTAGGTTCACCAGATGGTGAGATTGCCGTTAGAGCTGCAGCGCTATTTGTGATTGTGCCGATGTCTCACTTCTTAACTAAAGCACCAGAAGGTTTCTTAAAGGAAGTCGCGAAGAATCCCGAGCTGTTAGCTTTCGTTGATCCAGAATTTGAAATTAATCCATGAGTGATTTGCAAGTATTAATCAAACGCTTAGATCCAGGTGTGCCGCTTCCTAAGTACTCTAAAGGTGGCGATGCTGGCGCTGATATCGTTACTCGAGTTGATTTAACGTTAGAACCAGGGGAGCGCGCTCTCGCGCCGACCGGAATCGCAATTGCTCTTCCTAATGGTTATGCCGCATTTGCCCATCCGCGTTCAGGGCTGGCAATAAAGCACGGGGTGTCTATGGTCAATACACCAGGCACTATAGATGCGGGTTTCCGCGGCGAACTGCAGGTAATCCTAATTAATCTAGATCCACGAGAGAGTATCTCTTTCAAACGTGGCGATCGCATTGCGCAATTAGTTTTTCAAAAAGTTGAGCACGCTGATTTTGTTGAAGTCGAAGAACTGCCTGGTTCTGGTCGCTCTGATGGTGGCTTTGGCTCAACTGGATTGGCTTAGCCATGAGTGATCAAAAGAAAGTAATCGACGCACTCGGTGGCAAAAAAGGTTTACTAGATTCCGGGTTGCCAGCGTTAGTATTTTTGATTGCTTTTAATATTGGCAAGGATCTACAGAAAGCGGCTACAGCGGCGGTAGTTACAGCGTTAATCCTGGCGATCTTGCGGTTAGCCAAGAAAGATACTTTGCAACATGTCGTATCTGGCCTAATCGGAGTTGTATTTTGCGCATTCCTAGCCCGTAAGACTGGTTCAGCTGTTGACTATTACTTACC
>JBILOR010000138.1:0-3362 GCA_044374325.1 Candidatus Planktophila sp. | reverse complement strand
GAACCACTAGGAGTATCGTGTCTGCTACTTAGCTCACTTTTGGCTGCAATGATTGGTTACTACGTTTGGTTTACTGATCGTCGAATTGGCGTGACACTTCCAGAAGATAATTTGCAGGGCGAGATTGCCGACTCAGCTGGCGAACTAGGTTTCTACAGTCCGCACTCTTGGTGGCCTTTGCCACTTGCTGCCAGCATGTTTGTCGTTGGTTTGGGATTAATCATTGGTTGGTGGCTCACCCTGCTAGGTGTAGGCGCACTAGTGATCAGCATTATCGGTTTTGTGACCGAGTATGAGAAGCCAAGCAACGATCCAGCTCATCATTAATTAGCGCGTGCTTACAAAGCTGGCACCTGGTCTATTCGTATTCCTGTGGAGTACCGGATTTATCGGGGTTAAATACGGGATTCCGTACGCTCCGCCGTTCTATTTCATAGCAATCCGCATGGCCATCGCAGCTTGTCTGCTCTTCATTGCGATTTCATTTTTACGAAAAAGCCAGCCAATAACGCGAGCCATCATCTGGCCATCTACTTTGATTGGTTTAACCTTGCATGGCGCCTATCTAGGTGGTTGCTTCTTTGCAGTAAGTCGGGGAATGCCAGCCGGAATCGCAGCGCTTATCGTCAGTTTGCAACCAGTATTGGTGAGTCTCTTCGCCGCTAAGTATCTAAATGAGCCGTTGAGACCTCGAGCAGTTTTCGGATTAACCCTAGGTTTAGTCGGACTATTTGTAGTTGTGATTCCGCGTATCAATATGACTGGCACTAACGCGATTTCATTAGTCGCAGTTGCGGCTTCTGTAATCGGCTTATTAGGCGGAACCAGCGGAACCATCTTGCAGAAGAAATACGGGGGAGCGATTCCAACTCTGGCTGGAACATCGATTCAATATGCAGCCACCGCTCTAGTACTCCTAGTTCTGGCCCTACTCTTTGAAGAACCAAATATCACCTGGTCACCAGAATTCATTGGAGCCCTAACTTGGTTGGTTCTAGCACTTTCGTTTGGCGCAATTTTGCTGCTCTTTTTTCTGTTAGCTCAAGGCAGCGCTGCGAGTGTCTCTTCGCTTTACTATTTAGTTCCAGCGGTAACGGCAATAATTGCTTACTTCTTATTCGATGAGCACATCTCAACACTCTCGCTGATCGGAACTGCCATAACTGTTGTTGGTGTTTGGCTCGTTGTCAGCAAGCAAAAAGAAACCCCCGCCGCAAACTAGCAACGAGGGTTTCTTTAATCTTTTTTGAACTAGTGATGCTCAATCTCTTTCAGATCAGTAAGAGTTGGCTTGGCAATACTTTCAGCATTTGATTGGTTCAAGCGTTTACGAAGCTTGTTCTTTAAGCCGCCGGCACGTCGCACGCCATTAGCATCAGTATCCTCAAGCGCTAGCGCCGGAGCTTGTTCGTGGGCAGTTAACTTCCAAGCTAGCTCAGGTGAGATTGGTTCGTGAACTTCGACAAACTCACCATGCGGCAACATAAGTAGTCGACCGGTTTCGCGACCGTGAAGAACTAGTTCGCGATCTGCTCGTTGCAAGGATAGGCAAATGCGTTTTGTTATAACGAATGCAATCGGTGGCAAGATAAATATCGCGATTCGACTAAACCACATAACCTGATTGATACTTAAATCAAAAGTTGTCGCGATGATGTCGTTACCACCGTTGATAAGTGCAACCAGCATGAAAGTAAGTGACATGGCGCCAAGAGCGGTGCGGTTTGGCACATTGCGTGGACGATCAAGTAAGTGATGTTCGCGTTTATCTCCAGTTATCCAACTTTCGATAAATGGATAAAGTGCCATGCCGGTAAAGAGAATTCCTGGAATAATGAGACCCGGAATCAAAATGTTCCACGAGATGGTGTATCCGAAAATATAAGATTCCAGTGGCGGGGCCATTCGAACTAAACCATCAAGCCAACCCATGTACCAATCGGGTTGCGAGCCAGCCGATACTTGGCCTGGGTTATATGGCCCGTAAAGCCAAACCGGGTTAATGGATGCAACCGCACCCAAGAACGCAGTAACACCAAAGACAATAAAGAAGAAACCGCCAGCTTTAGCCATATATGCCGGCATTAGCGGGTAACCAACAACATTCTTCTCGGTTCGTCCTGGGCCAGGCCACTGGGTGTGCTTCTGATACCAAACCAACATTAAATGCACGGTAATTAGTGCGAGGAAGATACCTGGCAGCAGCAATACGTGAACTGTGAAAATGCGCGGAATGAAAGCTTCGCCAGGGAAAGCACCGCCGAAAGCGAAGAAGGCTAAGTAAGAACCAACTACCGGCAGCGCTTGAATGATTGCTTCGGCGATACGAATACCAGTACCTGAAAGAAGATCATCAGGTAATGAGTAGCCGAGGAAACCTTCGACAATACCCAGAGTCAATAGGCCAACACCAATAATCCAGTTGAATTCACGTGGCTTACGGAAAGCACCAGTGAAATAAACGCGCATCAAGTGCACCACGATTGCCGCCATAAAAATCAAAGCTGCCCAGTGATGAATCTGGCGCATCAATAAGCCGCCACGAATTTCAAAGGAGATATGCAAAGTCGATGCATAGGCAGCCGACATATGTAAACCTTGAAGCGGTTCGTAGCTACCGTCGTAGATAACTTCACGCTGCGATGGATCAAACCAGAAGGTTAGGAACGTTCCGGAAAGCAACAGAATGATGAATGAGTAAAGCGCGATCTCACCGAGTAAGAATGACCAATGGTCTGGGAAAACTTTAGTTAAGTTCTTCTTGACCCATTTAGCTGCACCAGTTCGCTCATCAACATAATTGGCTACTGTGCCAGTAACTCTTTCACGTGCTGTCATGATGAACGCTCCCAGAAACTAGGTCCAACCGGTTCGTTAAATGGTTTTTGTGCAATTAAATATCCTTCAGCATCTACTGTGATAGCCAGTTGGGGAAGTGGTCGAGCGGCTGGTCCGAAAATAACCTTGGCTGCGCGGGGCACATCGAAAGTTGATTGATGGCAAGGGCACAGTAAATGTTTTGTGCTCTGCTCATACAACGCAACTGCGCAGCCCATATGTGAACAAATCTTGCTGAAGGCAATAATGCCGTCATAAGTCCAAGATAGACGTTCTGGGCTTAACTGGAATTCTTCTGGACGAATACGAATCAGCAGTACGGCATCTTTAGCGATATCGCTTAAATGACGCTTTTCCTCGCCACGTAGTTCGGGAAGAACTTGGGCAACCGCGCCAACTTCTAGATCTTCAGGGCGAATTGGTCGATCACCTGGGTCGGTAACTAAACGTGAACCAGCTTGCCAGCTCGTTTTAGTTAAATCATCACCAGGAAGCGGACCAAGATCGCGTAGCAAAACCAATGG
>JBILOR010000137.1:0-3363 GCA_044374325.1 Candidatus Planktophila sp. | reverse complement strand
TTGGGTTACGCGCTTTGTACTTCTTGCTCAAGGGATTACTGGACAAGCTCGTTTACCTATCATTGGGACTATCAGTAATTCTCATGTTTATTGGAGTTAAGTTGATTTTGACTTATATTCATGAAGTTTGGAATGAAGTGCCAAAGGTTCCGACGCTAGCCAGCCTTGCGGTAATTGCAATTATTTTGATTGTTTCAACCATTGCTAGCTTGATTAAAACAAAGCACGATCCAGATGCGAAAGCACATGCGGGTCGAATAACTGATTAAATGGAAAATGCCGGCGCCATAATTCTTGGCGCCGGCATTTACTTTTCAAGCCCTACTTATTGGTGATTAGTGAGAGTTAAGACAAACTCGAGAGTGCTGGCACTTTGACTGCTGTAATTAGTAGAATTTTCAAATGTCCAAAGCACAAGTAACTGCGCATCTGCAGAAATTCTCGCCCGATCAAAGAAAAGTATTGATTGATCTGCGCGACCACATTGCTTCCAAACTTCCAAAATCTGAACAGGTAATCAAATATGGGATTCCCACTTTTCTAATTGAGGGAATCCCGGTGCTTGGTTTTGATGGCTACAAAAAGCACAACAGTATTTTTCCTTATAGTGGCTCCTTCAATATTCGCCTTGAGAAGGAACTTGAGAAATATGAACAAACTAAAGGGTCGATTCATTTTGACTTAGAAAAAAGTATTCCAAAGCCATTAATAAATAAGATTTTGCTCGAAAAAGTTGATCAGATTAATTCTTCGTATCCCAAGAAAAGTGGTGAATTTCTGGAGTTTTACGCAAATGGTGTGCTTAAAACTAGAGGAAAATATAAAGCAGACAAGCTGCATGGTGACTGGAAATGGTTTCGGAAATCGGGCGTGATCATGCGTTCAGGTACTTTTAAAGATGGTGTTCAAGTTGGAATATGGACAACTTATGATGCCAAAGGAAAGAGTTACAAGCAGACTCAGATGTAAAGGTTTGAAGCGACTTTTCTTTACTTCTGATCCATAATTGACCCATGAGCATTACTTCTACCGTGGCAATGACCAGAGTTTCTAATCCTGCACTTGTGCTTGTCCATGGTTTAGGTTCAGCCGGAACAATTTGGAAAAGTTTGATTTCTGAATTAGAGAAAGACTTCACTGTTTATTCCATCGATTTACCCGGACATGGCGAAGCGACTTTAGGCGATGATGAAAAATATGATCCGCGCTCGCTCGGTGAAATGATTCTTAGTTATATGCAAAGTGTTCACAAAGTGCACAAGATGCACGTTGCTGGAAACTCGCTCGGCGGTTGGATTTCGTTAGAGATGGCGGCAATTGGACCGAAACTAGTTCAAAGTGTCACCGCCTTAGCGCCAGCCGGCTTATGGCACGAGGGTCCAACAATGAAGATTCCGCCGAGTATTGATGCAAGAATTTTGGCCAAGATTTCGCAATTCTTTATGCCGCTGGCCTTTCACCTGCCACCGTTAAAAGCTTTGGGATATCGCAAAATCACGCACTTATGGCGCGAACTAAGTTATGAAACTTGTAGAGATTCTGTTATTGCTATGGCTCGAGCTAAAGGTTACAAACCATTATGGCAGGGACTCAGAGGGCGAAAATTTGATTCACCCGTTGACCCTGAAGTAAAGATTTCAGTGGTCTTTGGGGATTCTGACATCACGTTGCCTGAAGAAATAGCCCAGGAAAAGTCAATTCTGCCCAAGCATGCAAAATGGATCCGAGTACCAAATTGTGCTCATGTGATTATGTGGAACCACCGCGAAACTACGATAAAACTGATTAAGGAAACTGCTGGGATATAGATTGCAAATGCAATTGATTCGCATTTTTACATTGTGATTTCACTACCCTATATTTCTGCCTAGTTCATTTACAGTTACGTAAATAATTCAAGCGGAAGGTAGTCACGATGTACTTCACTAAACGTCGCGTAATTGACTACTGCCGCATCACCAGCACAAGCTGCTGATTTTATAAATTTTTAGCACATTCATATTCTGCTGTAAAAAAACTTTCACTTAAAACCTAAATTTAAAACTCTGACTAAAAAAACAAAGGAAAATAATGTTTATTTCAAAGAAATTAATCGCAGGAGCAATTGTTACTGGCCTCCTGGCTACGACAGGAATATTGCCTGCTGAAGCTCGTCCGAAGAATCTAGCTCGTGCCGTTGCTCAACCTGATTGGCTAGAGCAGAACATTGATAACCCAAAGGTACGAATTATTGAAGTAAGCACCGAACCTGGAGTTTACGAGCGCGGACATATCAAGAACTCAGTTAAATTGGTTTGGCACACAGATCTAGTCGACACAGTTAATCGCGACATCATCAGCCAAGCTAAGTTCACAGCACTAGCTCAAAAGGCTGGCATCGATGAGGACACAACAGTTGTTCTCTACGGCGATAAGAACAACTGGTTTGCCGCCTGGGGTGCGTGGATCTTTAATATCTATGGTCAAAAAGATGTACGTGTACTAGATGGCGGACGCGTTAAGTGGGAAAAGGATGGCCGCGCGCTAACTACCGCGGTTCCAACATTTAAGGCTGGCAACTTTGCAGCTAAAGCTGCTGATAAGAATCTACGCGCCACATTGACGAGAGATGTTCTTCCAGTTGCTAAGAAAGAAAGAAAGGCAACGCTGATCGATATTCGTTCTGCTGATGAATTCAGCGGAAAGATCTTTGCACCAGCAGGATTCCAAGAATTAGCAGTTCGTGCCGGCCACATCCCTGGCGCGATCAATGTTCCATGGGGTCTAAATGTTAACTCTGACGGCACATTTAAGACTGTTGCAGAACTCAAGAAGCTATATGCAGACAGAGGCGTAACAGGCGCTGATCAAATTATTACTTACTGCCGTATCGGTGAGCGTTCATCGCTTACCTGGTTCGTTTTAAGTGAGATTCTTGGATACAGCCGAGTCAAGAATTACGACGGATCATGGACTGAATATGGAAATTCAGTTGGCGCTCCAATTAGTAATCCTTCAGGCACTATCTGGGGATCACTCTAATTTCAACGTTAAATCTAGAGAGCAGCAGCCCCGGCAACTCCGGGGCTGCTGGTTCTTTATGGACTAAACAAGAAAAAATCCGCACTGGTATTTCTTTCTTAGTCATCGCAGCGCTTCTCGCTACAGCTTTTATTCTCTCTTCGAATCTGGAGAATTCAACTGCGCCAATCTCACTTCTAATTGGCATGAGCTTGGGCCTGTTATTCGAGCGTGGCCGCTTCTGTTTCTTCTGTATTTTCAGAGACGGAATTGAAGATAAGAACACCACGCCATTTCTATCGGTCTTAGTTGCTATTGCAGTTGGGTCAATTGGCTACACCATAATTTTCGGTCAATTCTTGC
>JBILOR010000136.1:0-3398 GCA_044374325.1 Candidatus Planktophila sp. | reverse complement strand
GGGCATTTGCCCAGTCTGTGGCACCAAGGTAAATCGCATCCTTGGCAAAGCTCAGTAATTTTTATCACCAAAAGTTTTATCGAACGACCCGCAGCGAGTTAATCGTTGCGGGTCGTTTGCTTTGCCCCCCGACTTCTCTTTTCCCGGGAGCGCATCTGACTCTGCGAGCCATTGCCGTTAACTTCGGGTAAGAATTCGGGCGACCTTCCGCAGAATTTCACGTAGCTCAACTGTCCATCTTCAAAATGCGCGCATCCTGCGCCCATGACAACTAATCCAACAATTGAAATCTCTGAAATCAAGCCTCGTCTAAAAACTGGGGCAATCGTGACCGCCATTAGCGGCACCAAACCGCAAGCACATTTCATCGGACATGCCAGCGCCGGAATTCAAATCAGGCACCCAGGAGCTGCTGCCATCTTGGCTAACTTCACGGGCACATTAACCTGTTTTGAAATCAGTATTCGAACCGGGGCACCTTTTGAAGTCGTGAACAAAATCTGCGATGAGTTAGTCGCTGCCAACTTAATTGACCAAGTTGCTAAGCCAATCGTCTTGGCTGATCGCTTTCACTCTGAGAAAACCAATCGCAAAACTCACTCGCAAGATCAGAGTAAAGATGCGGCCTATCAACAATTACAAAAACGGATCGCCCCCGAGCTTGGTCAGATAACTTGGCAAACTGGAATCATCGATGCTGGTGTAACAACGCTAAGTGATCGCCAAAAGGTTGCCATAGATATTTGTGGTGATGACCGTTTAGCAATCTCACTCTTAACGACTTTGTTGGCATCTGGAGTCTCGCAAACCACACTAGCGCTAAGTAATGTGCAACGAGACATAGAGGCGAGTGATCTTGGTACCGGTGCCTTTGCGATTACTGACCTAGGCACGAACTTGGTAAATCGAATTTCCGAAGTTACTCGTGACTTTGCATTGTTTCCGATTTCTAAATACCCAACGACTACAAGTTACTTAACAATTATCTTTGGTGCGCCAGACCCAGCCAAAATCAATACTTTGCTGAGTTCTAACTTGCCGCATCTTTTTGTTAGCGCACTTGATGCAACAACTCTGCGCGTTGGTCCACTAGTGATTCCGGGCAAGAGCCCCTGCTTTAGATGTATTGAATTAGATCAACTAGAACAATCACCGCTGCTTATTCAAATCAATCAAGCTCGCCAATTTGCCTCGGTTCAACAATTAAATATTGCGGCCACCACACAATTTGCCGGGTTAATCGCCCAGTGCATTCTTAATTATTTGGACACCGGTGTTAGTGAATTAATTGGTACCCAGATCTTGCTCGATACTGCCCATCCATGTAATCCCCAACACATCGCCTACGCAATCAACCCTGCCTGCGGGTGCACTTGGTAGTTTTTTATCGGACTGACTAATTTCAATGTGCGAGATTGGCCTTTCCTAGCCAGAATTAGCCAGTGAGCAACTTCGAAACCGAAATCCCTAAATCAACAACGGCGCGTACCGCCAAGATGATCTCTATCCCTGTCGGAATTGCCGGTCGCAGTGCACTCGGTTTTGGTCGCCAACTAGTTGGTCAATCCGGCAGCATGGTCTTTAGCGAGATTCAAGAGAAGACTGCTGAACAAGTTTTTAAAGTTTTAGGTGAACTAAAAGGCGGCGCGATGAAATTCGGCCAAGCACTTTCAGTTTTCGAAGCTGCGCTGCCTGAAGAAATTGCTAAGCCTTATCGCGAAACTCTTACTAAGTTACAAGAATCAGCACCGCCACTGCCAACTCGCGTGGTTCATAAAGTTTTAGCTAAAGAGTTAGGCGAAGATTGGCGCGATAACTTCGCCAACTTCGAAGACACTCCAACTGCTTCGGCTTCAATTGGCCAAGTTCATAAAGCAACTTGGAAAGATGGTCGAGCCGTTGCCGTAAAGATTCAATATCCCGGTGCTGCTGAAGCTTTAATCTCAGATCTAAATCAGATTCAACGCTTCGCCAAAATTTTCCAATTAGTAATGCCCGGTCTAGATATGAAACCGTTACTCGAAGAACTTCGCGCGCGCATCATTGAAGAAGTTGATTACCGTTACGAAGCCGAAGCACAGCAAAAATATTCTGAGGTTTACGATAACGATCCAGATATTGCGATTCCGAAAGTTGTTATGGCATCTGATCGCGTACTGGTTAGCGAATGGCTCGAAGGTACCCCGCTTTCAAAGATCATCGCAAGCGGTACCCAAGAGCAGCGCAACAATGCCGGCATGAAGTTGGCTCGTTTCCATTTCACTTCGCCTGATCGCGCCGGCCTTTTGCACGCTGATCCACACCCAGGCAACTTCCGCTTACTCGATGATGGCCGCTTAGGCGTGCTCGACTTCGGTGCCTGCAATCGTTTGCCTGGTGGTTTCCCAGAACCAATGAAGAATTTGCTCAAGCACGCTCTCGATGATGATGCAGTCGCACTTTATGAAGGCTTTAAGAAAGATGGCTTCATCTTGGCCGATGTCGATGTCGACCCAAATCTGGTCCTGGAGTATCTAGTGCCGCTGGTTGAGCCACTTAGAACTGAAGTATTTAAGTACTCCCGCGAATGGCTGCGTGATCAAAGCGCCCGTGTTGGTGACCCACGAAACCCAACTGCCAAAATTGGTTTCCAGTTAAATCTGCCAGCTGAATACGTGTTGATCCATCGCGTAACCCTCGGCACTACTGGCATTTTCTGCCAACTAAAAGCCGAGGGCAAGTTCCGCGATGAAGCGCTCTCGTGGTTCCCAGAGATTGCTCCTGCAAACTCTTAATCAGCGCAAGCTAATTTCTAGGCCGCAATACGTGGTCGACCAGCTTTGCGCTTTGCTTGAATAACCACACCATCTTCAAATAGTTCGCCGCCCCAAACTCCAACTGGTTCCTGACGTGAGAGCGCGCCAGCTAAACACTTGGCACGAACTGGACACTCACCACACAGCGCTTTAGCAGCCTTGATATCTGCCTCTGCTTCAGAGAAGAAGGTTTCAGGTTCTGCACCGTGACATGGCAAAGTATTAGCGATCGGATTGCCATATGTTCCGGTGATATCACCGAGGCCAATCTTGTCGCCGCTTTCAGACCATCCTGGTACTAGTAGTTCGCTGAAGAGAACGCTCATGGTTCTCACCTTCTTTCCTTTGTTAGTTTGTCTTTCTCTTGTTTGGGTAGTTGCTTAGTTAGTTATTTGTTTTGGATTATTAAATTGTCGGGATAAAGAAAAAGGACCCTTAATCCTTTTGGATTAGGGCCCTTGTTTGGCTTATTCGATGTTATTCGAATGAACCTCCAGCAGACCCGGATCCGGCATAAAAATTGGCATAAGCTGCAAATGTGGTTGCAGTTTGCCAATTAGATGTCGCGCGCTTAGCTGATACGGGTTTCATTGCAGCACCCAT
>JBILOR010000135.1:0-3399 GCA_044374325.1 Candidatus Planktophila sp. | reverse complement strand
GTTAAAGTTACCGATGACGGTAACGGCGGAAATGATTTAGTTAAATTCCTAACAGAGAAGAAATTCATATGAGCCAGATATTTATTCTTGCCGATTTCGCTGGCGATAAGTGCACTAAGACCACAGCTGAATTAGCTACTGCGGCAGTTCGCAATGGCAGCGTTACAGCGATTGTTTTAGCCGCCCCCGGTGCTGGTGCGGCGCTTGCAGCAACTGTTAAAAACGGGCCAATTGCTAACGTGTTAGTAGTTGAATCCGCGGACTTTGCCACACATGGTGTAGCAGCAGCTGCAGATGCGGTTGCTCAGATTGTCGCGCAGAAATCTCCGAGCGCACTACTAATTGCTTCTCATGCTTACGGCAAAGAAGTTGCTGGTCGCGTTGCTGTCGCAACTGATTCCGGAATCATTACCGATGCTGTTGATGTCGCTGCAGATTTAACTGCAACACAATTAGTTTTTGGCGGCTCAACAACTGTGCATTCCAAGGTATCTAATGGTGTCCCGATTATCACCGTGCGCCCGAATTCAATTGAGGCCGATCTTTCGGATTCAACACCTGCCATTGAAAATCTTGCAATCACAATTTCAGATTCTGCAAAGTTGGCAACTACAACTTCATCGACGCCACCAGTCAAAGGTGGTCGCCCAGAACTTACTGAAGCGCAGATCGTGGTTTCTGGTGGCCGCGGTACAAATGGTGATTTCGCTGCCGTTGAAGGTTTTGCTGATTCGCTAGGTGCCGCAGTTGGTGCATCGCGCGCGGCAACTGATGCTGGTTGGTATCCACATTCACATCAAGTTGGTCAGACCGGTAAAACAGTTAGCCCGCAACTTTATGTAGCTTGCGGAATCTCTGGCGCAATTCAACACCGTGCTGGCATGCAAACCAGTAAGACAATTGCCGTAGTAAATAAAGATCCTGAGGCACCAATCTTTGATTTGGCTGATTTCGGCGTAGTGGGCGACCTATTTGCGGTTCTGCCTCAAGCTACGCAAGGTGTTGCTGCACAAAAGTCCTAGACTTACCCGCATGAATAGCGTCTATCTAGACCATGCGGCAACCACGCCGATCTTGGCTGATGCGCTTTCGGCATTTACTATGCAAGCCAGCAAGTTAGGCAATCCATCTAGTTTGCATACCCAGGGTCGCGCTACCCGTAAAGATTTAGAAGATGCCCGCGAATCAATTGCTAAAGCTGCCGGCTGTCTTTCGAGCGAGATTATTTTCACCGCCTCAGGCACTGAAGCAAACAACATCTCGCTCAAGGGGCTGTTCTGGTTGGGTCGTAAGAACGGTCGCAATGTGGTGGTTATTTCAGCAATTGAGCATCATGCAATCTTGGATCCAGCCAAATGGCTAGCCGAACACGAAGGTGCCGAAGTTATTGAGTTACCGGTAAACACTTCTGGCGTAGTAGATCTGAAATTCTTAAGTGAGTTAATTGCCAAGCGAGGCGATGAGATCGCAGTTATTTCGGTTATGCATTCCAACAATGAAACTGGAGTTCTGCAACCGATTGCCGAAGTCGTTAAGTTAGCTGGCGAAATTCCAGTGCACTCTGATGCCGTACAAAGTTTCGGAAAAGTCGCTTTGAGTTATAAAGAACTTGGTCTTTTTGCGATGACACTTAGCGCTCACAAAATCGGTGGCCCACTTGGAATCGGTGTTTTGATATTACGTAGAGCGGTTGAGATTCCAGCACTCTTGCATGGCGGTGGACAAGAACGTGAAATTCGAAGTGGCACGCTAAACGCGCCTGCCATCGTTGCGTTCGCTGCTGCAATTAACGCTAATAGTTATGACCCAACAAGTGTCTCTAAATTGCGTGATGACTTTGCCCAAAAAGTTGTTTCACAGATTCCAGATGCATTTGTAAATGGTGCTGATGTTGATCGTTTGCCCGGCATCGTCAACATTACTTTCCCTCGCACCGAAAGCGATACTTTGTTGCTGCTGCTTGATAGTGAGAAAGTTTCCTGCTCAACTGGTTCGGCTTGTAGCGCAGGCGTGCATCGACCAAGCCATGTTTTGATGGCGATGGGCCATGATGATATTTCGGCACAATCTTCGCTACGTTTCTCCTTTGGGCCAAGTAATACCGCAGCCGAAGTTGATTATGTGCTGTCAGTATTGCCCGGTGTAATTCAACGGGGGAGAGCGGCGGTGGCATCTTGAAGTTAATTGCAGCCATGAGCGGTGGCGTTGATTCGGCAGTAGCTGCTGCCCGCGCAGTCGAAGCAGGTCACGATGTAATCGGTGTGCACTTAGCTTTAGCTGCTAACCCGCAGAAATATCGCTCAGGTGCGCGAGGTTGTTGTACCATCGAAGATTCGCACGATGCTCGTCGTGCTGCCGATGTAATCGGGATCCCGTTTTACATCTGGGATATGGCGCAAGAGTTTCACGACGGCGTAGTTGAAAATTTCTTATCGGAATACTCAGCTGGTCGTACACCTAACCCTTGTTTGCGTTGCAACGAGAAAATTAAATTTGCAGCCGTTCTAGATCGTGCTCGCGCTATGGGTTTTGATGGCGTTGTCACCGGTCACTATGCCAACACCCGCGAATCTGAAAACGGTAAGACGCTTCACCGAGCAGTTGATCATTCAAAAGATCAGTCCTATGTATTGGCAGTATTAACTCGCGAACAAATCGACGGTGCGATATTTCCGTTAGGCGATACCGAGAAAGTAGATATTCGCAAAGAGGCCGAAGCTCGTGGTTTAGCAGTTGCGCAAAAACCAGATAGTCACGATATTTGTTTTGTACCTTCGGGTGACAATGCCAGTTGGTTACATGATCGATTAGGTAGCGAAGTTGGCCCAATTGTTGATCAAGATGGCAAAAAAATTGGTGAACATAAGGGTGCTTACACCTACACAATCGGACAACGAAAAGGTTTAGGGCTAACCGTTCCGACTGCCGACGGCTCGCCTCGCTTTGTTCTCAAAATCGAACCCGTTACAAATACGGTGGTAGTTGGTTCTCGCGAAGAGTTAGCGATTTCGAAGATTTGGGGCGAACGCCCAATCTGGTGCGGACCCGATGTAACAAGTGAGAATAAGCGTGGTTTTGTGCAGATTAGAGCGCACGGAAGCGCACTTGATTGCACCTATTACTTCGATGGCACCAATCTAATTGCCGAACTCGATGAACCTTTATTGGGTCTAGCAACTGGGCAAGCCATGGTTATCTACGATGGCGATCGCGTAGTTGGTTCTGCCACGATCTGTCAGACCGAGTAATCGTCATGAGTAATGCTGCGCGCCATCGCATAGTCGAACTTACGGCACTGATTCGAGATCATCAGTTTCGTTACTACGTATTGGATGACCCAGCTGTAACTGACGCCGAGTTTGATAAATTGTTAAAGGAACTCGAAGCGCTAGAAGCTAA
>JBILOR010000134.1:0-3430 GCA_044374325.1 Candidatus Planktophila sp. | reverse complement strand
CGCCATAACACGAAAGCATCGGAGGCAGCTTTCATTGCAGCGTCTACATCGGCGGCATTTGATTTAGGTGCAGTCGCATAGACCTCACCAGTTGCCGGATTTATTAGCTGAGTGACCTCGCCAGATGCGCTAGGGACTGACTTGCCGTTAATGAAATTCAGTAGTTGTTCCATGTCGCCTAGCCTACGACTTTTGCCTTTTATTTGGCTAGTTCAGCGGCGGCTAATTGGCCACATGCCCCATCGATTTCGCGGCCGCGAGTATCGCGCACCGTTGTTGGCACGCCATAACTTTCTAGGACTCGGACGAATTCGAGTTCATCTTCGTGGCGCGACGCGGTCCATTTCGAACCGGGAGTTGGGTTTAGCGGAATCAAATTTACATGCGCATTACGGTTCTTAAGCAGGCGGCCCAATAGGTCTGCGCGCCAAGCTTGGTCATTAATGTCGCGAATTAACGCATATTCAATCGAATATCGACGTCCAGTTTTCTTCTCGTAATCATCAGCTGCGGCTAAAACTTCACGCACCTTATAGCGCGAGTTAATCGGCACTAAGGAATCTCGCAGTTCATCATCAGGAGTGTGTAATGAAATTGCCAGTGTCACATTTAAATCTTCGGCCATCAACTTTTCTATTCCGTTAACTAGACCGACGGTAGAGACAGTTACCGATCTAGCGCTGATGCCCAAACCGTTTGGGTTCTCATCGGTGATGTTTCGTAGAGTGCGTGAGACTGCGTTGTAATTCGCAAGCGGTTCGCCCATACCCATGAAAACGATATTTGAAAGTCGGGTCGGCCCACCTGGAAGTTCGCCATTTGCGCAGGTGCGCGCAGCAGCCACAATTTGTTCGGTTATTTCACCAGCAGATAAGTTGCGAGTTAAACCAGCTTGGCCAGTAGCGCAGAATGGACAGTTCATGCCACAACCTGCTTGCGATGAAATACAAACCGTTGTGCGATCGGTGTAACGCATTAATACTGATTCAACTAAAACGCCGTCATGTAACTTCCAGAGATCTTTACGGGTCATGCCGTTGTCACAAGTAACTGTGCGAACCAACTTAATCAGCGACGGCGTTAGCGCATCAGCCAACGCTTGACGTGAATCAGCCGGAATATCGGTCCAGGTATTTGGGTCATGAGCTAAATGTGAGAAGTAGTGGGTTGCTACTTGATTGGCGCGATAACCCGGAAAACCAAGTTCAGTTGCCCAGGCTTTGCGATCAGCCGGTGATAAATCGGCTAGGTGTTTAGGCGCTTTCTTGCGCTGCACTGGCTCGTCGAAAACTAGCTTTATTTCAGTCATTTATAGGTACCGCTGCACTAATTCGAGTGTCAACCAGAGCGCTGGGGCAGACAGTAGAACAGAATCTAAGCGATCAAGAATTCCGCCATGACCAGGCAATAGTGAACCCATATCCTTTAGCTGCAAGTCACGTTTCATGGCACTTTCGATTAGATCGCCACTGGTTGCAGTGAAGACTATTAATAAGCCAACAAGTGCTCCAATGTGCCAATGGATATCTAAAACGTAATGGAACATCAGGCTGCCACCTAAGGTTGTGAAAACAATGGAACCAATTAGACCTTCCCAAGATTTCTTTGGGCTAATTTTTGGTGCCATCGGATGCTTGCCGATTAAAACACCAACGAAGTAACCGAAGGTGTCATTGCAACCAACCAAAATAACGAAAGTCATAACTTGGGCTAACCCATTTGACTCATTGCCGAGCAAGATCAAGAAGCCAGCTAAGAAAGGTAGGTAAACAAGAACAAGTGTGGTTGCGGTAGCTCTTGCCACAAAACCTTCTGGCCCATTGCGCAACAGACTAATTAGCAAGATAGGCAGAGCTACAGCAGTTGCCACTGCTAATCCCGCGACTCCCCCTTGCCAGGTTGCAGCTGATAAACCGATAGTTGCCAAGATGAGTGCGTTACTTGAAATTTCTGTTTCTACTTGAGCAAATGCCCGCGCAATTTCGCGAATACCTAAACAAACCGCCAACGTAACCAGTGCTGCGAAAAAGATTGGTTCGAAAGCTAGCGACACCCAAACAATTGCGACTAACGAAAGTGAGACCAGAATCGAAGGCCCGAGCTTGCGCCCGGCACGACGATTAATGGCATCGTTAATCGAATGGAGATCGTCCATGGGTTTACAAACTCCTTAGACTTCGAGGAGTTCGGCCTCCTTGTGCTTTAACAACTCGTCAATCATGGTGGTGTGATCGCCAGTTAATTTCTCTAACTCTTTTTCAGCACGAGTTAAATCATCTTTACCGATCTCGCCATCTTTCTCAGCCTTTTCTAGCGCTTCTTTGGCCGCGCGACGAATATTGCGGATTGAAATCTTGGCATCTTCGCCTTTGGTCTTAACAACTTTTACATATTCCTTGCGACGCTCTTCAGTTAGCTGCGGGAAATTGACGCGGATAACCACGCCATCGTTGCCCGGATTAACGCCTAAATCTGATTCCCGAATTGCCTTTTCAATGCTGGCCATAGCGCCTTTATCAAATGGCGAAACGATTGCCATGCGCGCCTCAGGCACTTGAATCGAAGCTAATTGGGAAAGCGCGGTGTAGGTGCCGTAGTAATCAACCATGATCTTGTTGAACAAGGCAGGGTTCGCGCGGCCGGTTCGAATACTTGCGAAATCTTCTTTCGCGACAGTTACCGCTTTATCCATCTTGCTGCTTGCATCGCCTAGCGTTGCTGCTACATCTGCCATTTGGTTATCCGCCTAACTTAGTGATCACCGCTTATGCGACGATCGTGCCAATTGATTCGCCACGAACGGCGCGAGCAATATTTCCATTTGTCATTAAATCAAAGATCACAATCGGCAACTTATTCTCGCGACAGAGCGCAAACGCGGCAGCATCGGCCACAGCAAGTGACTTGCTCAAAACTTCATCGTAGGAAATTGCGTCGAACTTAGTTGCGGTTGGATCTTTCTTAGGATCTGCTGAGTAGACACCATCAACGCCACTCTTTGCGAGCAATAACGCCTCGGCGCCAATTTCAAGTGCGCGCTGCGCTGAAACTGTGTCAGTTGTGAAGAATGGCATTCCGGCGCCAGCACCGAAAATAACTACGCGACCTTTTTCTAAGTGACGAATGGCGCGAAGCGGAATATAAGGTTCGGCAACTTGGCCCATTGTGATCGCGGTTTGCACGCGAGTTGCGATGCCCTCTTTCTCGAGGAAATCTTGCAACGCTAAACAATTCATAACCGTGCCGAGCATGCCCATGTAGTCAGCTCGAGAGCGATCCATGCCGCGCTGTTGAAGTTCGGCGCCGCGGAAATAATTACCGCCGCCGACCACAACTGCTACTTGAACGCCAGTGCGAACAACATCTGCGATTTGGCGAGCAACATCCTGCACAACATCAGGATCAACCCCGATGCCTTTTTCGCCGCCGA
>JBILOR010000086.1:0-5331 GCA_044374325.1 Candidatus Planktophila sp. | reverse complement strand
GTCTGGATCTCAATTCAATGTTTCTTTAATATTGGATCAGCAATTAGTTTGGTGCCGGTTGTTGGCGTTACCTTGCCGTTAATTTCATACGGTGGTTCATCACTAATTTCGACCTATATAGCCCTTGGCTTTGTTCTAGGAGCAGCACTGCGTGACCCTGAAGTTGCTCGCGGAATTAGGGAGTTCAGAAAGTCAGCTGTTAAATGAAGATTGTCCTTGCTGGTGCGGGTACCGCCGGACATATTGAACCTGCGTTAGCGGTGGCTGATGCATGGCGAAAAGAATTCCCGCAGAGTGAATTTGAGTTTGTGGGCACCGCTACTGGGTTAGAAAACATTCTAGTTACTGGCGCTGGCTATAAATTAACTTCGATTCCAAAGGTAACTTTGCCGCGATCGCTAAATCCAGTTGGTCTGCTTGCACCATTTAGGTTTGGCCAAGCGCTCTCCAAATCACTGCAGATAGTAAATGGCGCTGAATGCGTAATAGGTTTTGGTGGATATGTATCAGCTCCCATTTATTTAGCTGCTGCAATGCGCCGAATTCCATTTGTGATTCATGAAGCAAATGCAATTCCTGGCTGGGCGAATAAATTTGGAGCTTTTTTGGGCGGGGCTATTGCGGTAGGAAAGTCAGTTAAAACCGGAAAGTTTAAGAGTGCAGAAGTTGTTGGCTTGCCACTAAAACCTGCTATCAGCGCAGCTCTTGATATCGCTAAGAGCGATTGGCCAGCGGCACGAACTTCTGCCAAAGCCAAACTTGGAGTTAAATCTGGCAAGCCTTTGATCCTAATCATGGGCGGATCTCAAGGCTCAGCTGCCATCAATTCAATTGTGGCTAGTGCGCTAACAAATTTACTTCCCAATTTTGAAATCCTTCATTCCGTTGGCGGAAAGAACCAACTGCCTATTGCAACTGCTGGGTATCAACCTGTTTCCTATATCGAAGATATGGCCACCGCCTATTTGGCTGCAGACCTAATCATCGGGCGCAGTGGGGCGATAACCTGCGCCGAAATCAACGCCTTGGGTAGATATGCGATTTTCATTCCACTTTCGATTGGAAATGGCGAACAGGCTCGCAATGCTGATTTCTTGATTGAGCAAGGACGGGCAACTCTCGTGCAGCAGAGTGACTTTACTCCAGAATGGCTAATCAAGAATTTGAATAGCGCCTTGGCAAAATCCCAAGAATTTATGGCTGGAAATGAAAGTGATCGCGACGCTTCAACAAATATTGTTAAGTTAATGCGCCGTCGTGCCAGAATTGCTTAAATGAAGCCGACGCAATCTTTGCCAGAGTTGATCGGCAAACGTGTGCACTTTATCGGTATCGGTGGAGCTGGTATGAGTGGCTTGGCCCGCATCGCACTTTCACACGGCATTAAGGTTTCTGGCTCTGATGCAAAAGATTCAAATGTTGTTGTTGCGCTGACTGCTCTTGGGGCGAGTGTTTCAGTAGGGCATAAAAGTGAGAACGTTGACGGCGCAGATCTAGTAGTTTTTTCAACTGCAATTTCGCAAAACAATCCAGAGCGGTTAAGAGCAATTGAACTAGCAATACCGATGATTGCTCGCGCCACAGCGTTGGCACTTTTGATGTCAGAATCAAAAAGTATCGCCGTCGCTGGGACTCACGGAAAAACTACAACCTCTTCAATGCTTACAGTTGCGCTACAGGCAACTGGTGCTGATCCCTCCTTTGCGATCGGTGGCACTATTACCGCCTCTGGTTCAAATGCACATCGCGGGACTGGTGAGTTTTTTGTGGCTGAGGCAGATGAATCTGATGGCTCCTTTGTTGCATACCACCCGTATGGCGCAATCATTACAAATATTGAACATGATCACGTTGACTATTTTGCTGATGAGAACGCTGTATTCGAAGTCTTTGCCGATTTCATTAAGACAATTGATGGTGAAGGTTTTTTGATTTACTGTAACGACGACAAAGGCGCGCGAAAACTAGGAAGCGCTGTGACAAATACTCGAACCTTTACCTACGGAACTGCGCCAGATTCAGATCTAGTCATTGATCAGATAACGCTAATGCCGCTTGGTTCAAGTGGTCGAGCTATCTGGCATGGGAAAGTTATTGGCAAACTTGAATTAAACGTTCCTGGTCACCATAACTTGATGAATGCAGCTGCAGCCCTGGCAGCCGGAATAGTTCTAGATCAAGCACCCAACGAAATGATTGATGGCTTGGCCACCTTCAAAGGCGCAGGGCGTCGCTTTGAATTAAAGGGCACAATTAATGGGATCCGTGTGATTGATGACTATGGTCATCACCCAACCGAAATTGATGTCACCTTAACTGCCGCGCGCAGATTTGCTGGCGATGGGCGACTACTCGTAGTTTTTCAACCACATCGTTATTCTCGCACTAAGGCATTCATCGATGCTTTTGCGACAACTTTAGATTTGGCAGATGAAGTAATTGTGCTCGAAATCTACGCGGCTAGCGAGAAGCCAATATCCGGGATTAGCTCGGCTGCAATAGTCGAGAAAATGAATCATGGAAAATTCATTCCCAATTTCATCGATGCCGTTGATGCAGTTGTTAAATCAGCCAAGCCTGGTGATGTGATTATTACTCTAGGTGCAGGCGATGTCAGTTCTCTAGCCCCAATCATCGTTGAAGAACTAACAAAATAAATGTTTGTACGTAGCCATCGATTACTTACGGTTTTGGCAGTATTGCTAATTGGTGGATTGGCTTACTTGCTTGGTTGGTCGAATGTATTAACAATAAAAGAAATTAGTTATACGGGTGCCCCAACCAAAAGCAGCAAAGCAACTATTAAAGACTTAACAAGTTTAGAAATTGGTGAGCGATTAGCTCGAGTAGAGATGCGTAAAATTGCCGGGCGAATCCAAACTTTGCCATGGGTTGATAGTGCTGACCTGTCTCGTAATTGGATATCAGGAAAAATAGTTGTTGCAGTTACACCCCGTGTTCCAATTGCAACTTTTAACGGCCAGCTCATGGATGCCAAGGGTAAAAGATTTGAGTTGCCTGGTGGCTACGAATTGAAATTACCATCTGTTTTTGCCAAAGAGGCTAAGAGCGGTTTAGCTGCGATTAAACTTTTTACTAAATTGCCAACGGAATTCTCAACCCGTACTTCAGCGTTTACTGCAACTTCTCCCGAAAGCATTAATTTCAAAATTACTGAAGGCAAGCGCTCGATAAATGTTATCTGGGGTGCTGACACCGAAATTGATCTTAAACTCAAGGTATATAAGGCTTTAGTGGCGTTGCCCGAGAATTCTAAAATCAGGAAAATAGATTTGACTGAACCTCGATCACCAATTGTTAAATAAATTTTTGATCTGAATAACTAAAATAAAAAGATAAAAAAGATGCGTGGCGGTCTTTGCCTACACGCCTGACAAAGAATAGTTTCGCCTATATATCAGGCATAACAGTGATTCTCAACTTGAGGTTTACTGTTCTTTAGGAGGATAAAAAGTGGCTTCACCACAAAATTATTTAGCAGTCATCAAAGTTGTTGGCATTGGTGGCGGTGGAGTTAATGCAATCAATCGCATGATCGATGTTGGTTTAAAAGGTGTCGAGTTCATCGCAATTAATACTGATGCACAACATTTGTTAATGAGTGATGCTGATGTGAAATTAGATATCGGTCGCAAATCAACTAAGGGTCTTGGTGCAGGTGCCGCTCCTGAAAAGGGACGCGAAGCAGCTCTTGATCACGCAGATGAAATTGAGGAAATTTTGCGTGGTGCCGATATGGTTTTTGTAACTGCAGGTGAAGGTGGTGGAACTGGAACCGGCGGTGCTCCAGTTGTTGCAAAGATCGCTCGTGATTTAGGTGCGCTAACAATTGGTGTTGTTACACGACCATTTAGTTTTGAAGGCAAGATTCGTCAGTCACAAGCCGAGACTGGAATCGCAGAACTTCGTAGCGAAGTAGATACGTTGATCGTAATTCCAAATGATCGACTGCTAGCAATTAGTGATCGAAGCATTACGGCAGTTGATGCTTTTAGATCAGCTGATCAGGTTCTTCTATCTGGCGTACAAGGAATTACTGAAATCATTACACAACCAGGTTTGATTAACCTGGACTTTGCCGACGTTAAGACAGTCATGACTGATGCTGGTTCAGCACTAATGGGAATCGGTTCTGCTCGTGGCGAAGATCGTGCCCGTCGTGCTGCCGAACTTGCTATCTCAAGTCCGCTTCTTGAAGCTTCAATTGATGGCGCAATGGGCGTCTTGCTTTCTGTTGCAGGTGGATCAGACCTAGGTCTCTTTGAAATCAACGAGGCTTGCGAACTTGTTCAAGCATCTGCTCATCCAGATGCCCGCATTATTTTCGGAACCACAATTGATGACGCGCTAGGCGATGAAGTACGAATCACGGTTATTGCAGCAGGTTTTTCCGGCGGCGAGCCTAAGAAGGTATCTGTCCCAGTAATTGATGCAGCTGCCCTTTCAGGTAATGCCGATCCGCTACCTACCAATGATCCAATCTCGGTCGCACTTGATCTTGATGGCGATCGACCATTGCGTCCACGCGTAAAGTTTGAAGAACTAGTCTCTGAAGATGATATTGATGTACCTGACTTCATGAAATAGAGATGGAAAGCTTCTTCACTAATCGCCATGGTGGCTTTAGCCATGGCGATTATGCTTCCTGGAACTTAGCAAGTCATGTTGGCGATGATCCAGCAGCTGTCGAATTAAATCGAGCGAAACTTCGCGAGCAAATTGGTGATTTCGCGCTGATGTCTCAAGTTCACGGTGATTTAGTTGTTGTAGTAGACCAAGTACTATCCGAAGTTCCAGTTGCTGATGCGTTGATTACCGGAAATCCAGATTTAGCTTTAGCAGTAATGGTTGCCGACTGCATTCCGCTGCTATTACAAAGTGAAGAATTAGTTGCAGCAGTTCATGTAGGTCGTGCCGGTTTGATGAATTCAATCGCGCTAAAAACTGTTGCGAAGATGCGCGACCTTGGCGCAAATCAAATTTCCGGTTCTATCGGGCCGGCTATTTGCGGCAGTTGCTATGAAGTTCCGCAAGCGTTACACGACGAAGTCGCAGCCATACATCCTTTGGCGAGCAGCAAAACAAAGCGCGGCACGCAAGCCCTAGATCTGCCTAAAGCATTGATCGCAGCCCTAGCAGAGATAGATGTCCCAGTTGTAATTTCAGCGGGCTGTACTTTAGAAGATGACAACTACTTTTCTTTCCGCCGAAACAAGGTCACTGGTCGCCAAGTCGGAGTGATTAAGTTATGAGTACCCGCAAAGCTGAAATAGCTCAGAATTTACAAGAAGTTAAAGAGCGGATTCAAAA
>JBILOR010000062.1:0-6369 GCA_044374325.1 Candidatus Planktophila sp. | reverse complement strand
GATGACAACTACTTTTCTTTCCGCCGAAACAAGGTCACTGGTCGCCAAGTCGGAGTGATTAAGTTATGAGTACCCGCAAAGCTGAAATAGCTCAGAATTTACAAGAAGTTAAAGAGCGGATTCAAAACGCAGCCAAGTCAGTTAATCGAGATCCGAGTGAGATTTCATTAATTGTGGTGACTAAGACTTTTCCAATTTCTGATATCGAAATTCTGCGCGACTTGGGCGAAGCAAATTTTGGCGAGAATAGAGATCAAGAGGCTGGCCCTAAAGCGAAAACGATTCCAGCTACTTGGCACTTTCAAGGCCAGATTCAAAGCAATAAAATTAAGTCAATCTGCGAGTGGGCTGATGTGATTCATTCAATTTCCAGCGAAAAAGAAATCCTAAAGTTCGCACAAAGTCCGCGTAAGCATCAAGTTTTCTTGCAAGTTTCATTAGATGGGCAAGTAGGCCGCGGGGGAGCGAGCCCGGCTGATTTAACGCAATTAGCCGGCCTGGTAAATCAAAGCAATAACTTGGAACTGTTGGGGTTGATGGCAGTCGCGCCATTGGGAGTAGAGCCAGATAAAGCATTTGCTGATTTAGCCCAGATAAATCAGGGGTTTGTGGGTCAATATCCGACAGCCAAATTTCTCTCTGCTGGTATGAGTGGAGATTTTGAAGCAGCCATAAAGCATGGGGCGACACATATTCGGGTGGGTAGTTCAATCCTCGGTTCCAGATCACCCCACTAGTAACCTTGTCTTATGGCATTTTCCGTAAACAAAATGGCGACCTTCTTAGGTCTTAAAGACGATCCAGAGCTAGATCAAGTTGCAGTTGCGCAAGAACCAACGCGCAGTGGTGCAGTCTCAGTTCGCGAACCACGTGGCACAGCAGTGCGAAATGTCCCTTCGCGCCCAATAGCTGTAGCAGTGCAACCTGAACTCTCACCAATGGATCGCATCGTTACTTTGCACCCACGTACTTATAGCGAAGCGCGCGCGATTGGCGAGCAGTATCGCGAGGGCAATCCGGTAATTATGAATCTGAGCGACATGGAAGAAACCGAGCGCAAACGCTTGGTTGACTTCGCCAGTGGTTTAGTTTTTGGTCTTCACGGAAGTATCGAACGCGTTACTTCAAAAGTTTTCTTGCTCTCACCTGAGAATGTAAGCGTAAGCAATGATGCAAAAACTGCAGCAGCAGAAGCATCCTTTTTTAACCAGAGCTGATTCTTAGATGTTCGGTATTGGCGGATTAATCGCCGACTTACTTCAACTCTTCTTACTCTGCTTATTCCTGCGCCTAATCCTTGATTATGTCCGTATGGCTAAGCCTGATTGGCGACCAAGCGGAATTCTCCTTATTGCTGCAGATTTTATTTACGCCATAACTGACAAGCCACTTCGGTTTGTGCGTCGCTTTGTGAAACCACTTCGAATTGGCGGAATCAGCATCGATCTTTCAATGCTGATTCTCTTCATTGTGATCTCGCGTATCGCGCCACTGATTCGCTCAATTTAGTTAAGCCTGTTTAACCAACTTAACGGTCAAGCCAAGTTCGTTATCTCCAGTACTTATTGCGGTATCTGCCTGCATCTGTGTTGCTAGGACTTCGCCCTGGATGTGTGCCAAATCTGCAGCGATAGCAGTCATGACATCTGCATTAGCGTTGTAAGTGATATTTATTCGATCAGAAATATCAAAACCACTAGTTTTACGAGCATCTTGAATAAAGCGAACCACTTCGCGCACCAAACCTGCGCTAATAAGTGCTGGGCTTAACGCTAAGTCAAGGGCCACGCTCTCGCCATCGTGACTTGCTACGTTCCAGCCACTCTTAGGAGTTTCGGTAACAACTAAATCATCGAGTGTAATTTCCCATTCGCTGACCTTGGTTGAAGCATTTGCCCGAAGGTTTGCAACTAATTCTGCTGGATTTTGCGCTGAAATTGCTTTAGCAATATCTTGCACTGCGCCACCAAATTTTGTACCGAGGGTACGGAAATTAGCCTTAATCGAGATATCAACTAATTCACCATCAGCACTTGCAATATCTTCTAGATCGATCACATTAAGCTCTTCGGCAATCTGCTCCTTCATAGCAACAGGTAGAGCTGCCCAGCCTTTGGCTGAAATTAGTGCCCGCTGCAGCGGTTGGCGAATCTTGACGCCACTTTCGGCGCGAGCTGCTCGGCCTAATTCGACAATTCGCTTAGTTAGCGCAACTTGAGCAGAAAGTGTTACATCAATTTGAGATCGATCAGCTATTGGGAAATCAGTTAAGTGAACCGAACTGACTGCACTTGCATTAACTGGACGAACTAACACTTGCCAAACTTCCTCTGTAATGAAAGGCACCATTGGTGACATTAATTGCGTAAGAACAACTAGTGATTCATGCAGAGTTGCCATAGCTGCCACATCGCCATCCCAGAACCTACGTCGAGATCGGCGGACATACCAATTTGATAGATCATCGATAAAAGCGGCTAGCGCTTTACCGGCGCGTTGTGAATCAAAATCACTTAGCGCTTCGTCGACCTCAATAATCAAAGATTGCAATTCACTATTGATCCAGCGATCCATTAAGGGTCTAGCAGACATTTCTGGAGCTTGCGACAAATCAAAGTTTGCCGCTTGCGCATATAGGGCGTGGAAAGAAACGGTATTCCAATAAGTTAAGAGCGTTTTCCGAATTACTTCGGTAATAGCTTCGTGCCCAACTCGACGTGCCGACCAAGGCGAACCAGCGGCCAACATGTACCAGCGAATCGCATCGGCGCCATGTTGTTCCATGAGTGCCATAGGTTCCAAAACATTACCTAAGTGCTTACTCATTTTGCGGCCATCTTTATCAAGGATATGTCCCAGGCAGAGCACGGTCTTATATGAAGATTGATCGAAAACTAGTGTTCCGATGGTCATCAGCGTGTAGAACCAACCGCGAGTTTGATCGATAGCTTCGCAGATGAAGTCAGCTGGGTAGGCAGCAGCAAATTTCTCTTTGGAGCCTTCTTTGTGTGGGTAACCAAATTGCGCAAAAGGCATTGCACCTGAGTCATACCAACAATCGATAACTTCTGGGGTGCGCGTCATTGGCTCTGTGCACTCTGCGCAATTAAATGAAATGTCATCTACGAATGGACGATGAGGATCAAGATTAGAAAGTTCTTGCCCAGCTAATTCGCCAAGTTCAGCAAGTGAGCCAACACAGACTTCATGTTTATTTTCGCAGCGCCAAATCGGAAGTGGCGTACCCCAGAAACGATTTCGGCTAAGCGCCCAGTCAATATTGTTATTCAACCAATCGCCATAACGACCAGTCTTAATTGTCTCGGGGTGCCAGTCAGTCTTTTCATTCTCGCGAATTAACGCATCCTTGATCGAAGTTGTGCGGATATACCAAGAAGGTTGCGCGTAATAAATCAAAGCCGTGTGACAGCGCCAGCAATGTGGATACGAGTGCTCGTATTGCACGTGCTTGTAAAGAACGCCGAGTGACTTTAGCTCTTTAACTAACGGCTTATCCGCATCTTTAAAGAAGAAGCCGCCAACTAATTTAACTTCCGGCAAAAACTTTCCATCAGGTGCAATTGGATTAACAACTGGCAATCCATATGAGCGACAGACGGCCAAGTCATCAGCACCAAATGCGGGGGACTGATGCACTAAGCCGGTGCCATCTTCGGTTGTCACGTAAGTGGCAAGAACAACAAAGTGGGAATCAGGAATTTCCACAAAATCAAAGGGACGTTGGTATTTGGTATGTTCAAGTGCGCTACCAGGCATGCTTTGCAGGATTTCAACTTCGCCTTTAAGAGCAGAGATTAAATTCTCAGCAACGATCAAAACTTCGCTATTAGGAACTTCGTCTTGGACTGTCGTTACCTTTGCGACAACGTATGTCACTTCAGGATGTACGGCAATTGCAGTATTTGAGACCAAAGTCCATGGCGTCGTGGTCCAAACCAAGAGCGCTGCACCTATTTCTTGTAGGGGGCCGCTAGTAACTGGGAAACGCACAAATACCGACGGATCAGTAACTGTTTCATAGCCTTGCGCTAATTCATGGTCTGATAAACCGGTTCCGCAACGAGGGCAATATGGTGCAACTCGATGATCTTGCACCAACAAACCTTTTTGCCAGATCTCTTTTAAGCTCCACCAAACGCTCTCGACATATTGCGGTGACATTGTCCAATAAGCTTCTTCGAAATCAACCCAGAAACCCATGCGATTTGTCATGTCGGTAAATGCACCTACGTGACGTTGTACAGATTCGCGGCACTTGTCATTGAATGCAGCTATTCCAAATTTTTCAATATCGCCTTTGCCGGCAAATCCAAGTTCTTTTTCAACTGCAATTTCTACTGGCAAGCCATGACAATCCCAACCAGCATTACGAATTACTTGTTTGCCTTTCATTGTATGAAAACGGGGGAAGACATCTTTAAATACGCGGGCTTCAATGTGGTGTGTGCCAGGTAAACCGTTGGCAGTTGGTGGGCCTTCATAGAAGGTCCAAGTGTCAGCGCCATTTCGATTACTTACTGACTCTTCGAAGACAGAATTTTCTTTCCAGAAATTCAAGATGGAACGCTCCATGGCAGGCAGATCAATAGCTGCTGGAATTGCGCGAAATGTCATTTACTTCTCCATCTTCATAACTTTCGAAAATGGAGGGACGGTTTTCGCAACTTAGCGATCACCGCGGTACCACCCGCCTTATCCACCGCTTAACTGCAACGAGCCAGAAGAAGCGACAGATCACTTATTTACTAGCGTTCATGTTCCAGTTCTACCGCGGCAACTGCCGCCTCTTCTGGAACGCTCGCAGGTGATGGCCTGGTCATTGCGCTTTGAACCTGTAGCAATTCTATTCCAGGCAATGGCTGGCAACCAAAATTTGGCTTGCTTTGAACCACCTATCCCGTTTCTTTTTAGATTTTTAACGGACTAGGGCGGTGGCGCGAGTGGCATTTAGCGCTTATTCAGCATAAGGTGCCCCGCGTGCCTACCAAAAAAAGTGCTAAACCCGCTGCGAAGAAAGCCCCTGCCAAAAAGGCAGCCCCAGCGAAGAAAGCAGTAGCTAAGAAGGCTCCAGCCAAAAAAGCCGCGCCAGCCAAAAAAGCCGTAGCTAAAAAGGCAGCGCCTGCAAAGAAAGCGGCTCCAGTTAAGAAAGCCGCGCCAGTTAAGAAAGCGCCAACAAGTGTTGCCCGCCCAGCTGCCACTAAGCCAGCTTCGAGCAAAACAATTGGTAAGCCATTTCCGGCTAAAGCTGGTTCAAAAACCACAATTAGCGTCGATGAAAAATCACAAACTGTAAGTGTTAATACTGTTGTGATTGCACCAGTTGAAGTTGTGGTTGAAGAGCGACGTTTAGTAATGCCACCACCACCGCGTCCTAATAAGAGTAGTAAAAAGGTTGCACCACTTAAGCCGCTTAAGGCTGCACCGTCTCCATTGGTTGCCGCTGAAAATGAAGGCGCATGGACAGCCGCTGAACTCAAAGCTATCCGCAACGAGATTTCCAAAGAGCTGGTTCGCCTCAAGGATGAATTAGCAAAAGTTGAAATCGAAATGGATGACTTGATCCATTCTTCATCTGAAGGCGCTGGCGATGATCAGGCAGATGCTGGTACAAAAACTTTCGAACGCGAACACGAAATGTCACTTGTCATCAATGCTCGTGACATGGTTCTGCAAACCGAGCGCGCTCTCGAACGCATTGATTCCAAGACTTATGGCCTCTGCGAAGAATGTGGAAACACAATTGGCAAAGCCCGCTTACAGGTTTTCCCTCGCGCAACGCTCTGCATGATCTGCAAAGCTAAGGAAGAACGGCGCTAACGTGCGCCGCCTCTATTTAGTCGCGGCACTTACCTGGGGGCTGGACTTATCCTCCAAAATTTGGGCAGTTAATAACCTTTCAGCACGTAACCCGGTTGAAATTCTGGGCTCTTTTTTTCAACTAACTTTGGTTCGAAACCCTGGTGCTGCCTTTAGTTTTGCAACTGGCGCAACAATTATCTTCACCTTTATTTCAATTGCGGCAGTCGTCACTATCGTTTATTACAGCAGTAAAATAACCTCACTATGGTGGGCAACTACTCTTGGCTTAGTGTTGGGAGGGGTTCTAGGAAATTTAACTGATCGACTATTTAGAAGCCCAGGCTTTCTTAAGGGCGAAGTTATTGATTGGCTCGAGTTAACCCGTTGGCCAGTATTTAATCTGGCTGACAGTGCGATCGTAGTTGCTGCGTTCCTAGCAATAGTTTTAACAATTAGAAATGTTGGGCCAGTAGATGTCACAAAGTAGTAGCAATCGCGAGTTACGCACACTTGCCGTGCCCGAAGGAGTAGCGGGCGAACGAATCGATA
>JBILOR010000133.1:0-3436 GCA_044374325.1 Candidatus Planktophila sp. | reverse complement strand
TTTAGTGAGGCAAATCGTCAAAGCGTTTACGTGAGCGTTCAATTTCAGCTTGAGCTTCAGCGTGATTAACCCAGTTTCCGCCGGTCACACTCTTGCCTGGTTCGAGCGCTTTATATACTTCAAAGAAGTGTTGGATTTCTGAAAGTTCGAATTCAGGCACATCAGTTATATCTTGCAATGAAGACTTGCGAATATCACCAGCTGCAACACATAACAACTTATCGTCTCCGCCTGCTTCATCGGTCATATTAAACATTCCGATTGCGCGAACCGAAACAACGCAGCCTGGAAATGTTGGTTCATCTAACATAACGAGCGCATCTAGCGGATCGCCATCTAGCGACAAAGTGTTCTTAACGAAACCGTAGTCATATGGATAACGCGTTGATGTGAAGAGCATGCGATCTAAGCGGATTTCACCAGTGATGTGATCGACTTCGTATTTGTTTCGACTGCCTGCTGGAATTTCAATGATGACATCGAAGATCATTTGCTATCCCAGCTTTCTCTAGACGGTGCGTTTTCTTGAAGCCCAACAGCTGAGGGATCTCAACTGCCAGGAAATAGTGGGGTGAGCGACGGGGCTCGAACCCGCGACATCTCGGACCACAACCGAGTGCTCTACCAGCTGAGCTACGCCCACCATGTGGAGGAAATTCTACCTGTTAATTACTTCTGTTTGCTTCGCCTTCTTGAGCCTGAATTGCTGCGAGTGGTGCGCCGGCTATGAGGAAATTTGCGCGGTAGTGAGCGAGTTCAGCGATTGAATCTTGAATATCACCAAGGGCTCGATGATTACCTGTCTTGGCAGGGGAGTTGAAATAAACCTTCGGATTCCAGCGGCGGGCGAGTTCTTTAACGGATGAAACATCGATAGTGCGATAGTGCAGGTAGCCATTTAGACGCGGCATATCGCGAGCGATGAAGGATCGATCAACGCTTACCGAGTTTCCAGCCAAAGGAGATTTGCCAGAAACTGTGTTGGCCGATTCGAGATATTTGATAATCGCATCTTCAGCCTCAGCTAAAGCGATGCCATTTGGGATCTCGGTGATTAGACCTGAGTTGGTATGCATCTGGGTTACGAATTCGTTCATGCCAGCCAGCTGCTCAGGGGTGGCGGCAATAACTATGTCGATACCTTCGCCAATTAGATTGAGTTCGGAGTCAGTGACTAGAACTGCGATCTCGACCAGGACATCTTTTTCCAGGTCCAGACCGGTCATTTCGCAGTCGATCCAGATCAGATTTGGTTGCTCGTTGGCCATTAGGCAACCTTAAGGGCGGGCGGGGGAGAATCGGTAATTTCACCTTTCGTTCACCTTCCGTTCACCTTCGATCTGCCTCGAATAACCTGCTGGATAGCAAGATTCGGGGCATGACATTGATGGAAAATCGGAATGCCGCCATCCCTGCGCCCCGTGAGATAACAACTAAACCTAGATTATCTGACCAGATTTTCCGATTGGTTGTAACCATTGGTGGAATGTCCTCGTTGGTAATTTTGGGATTGATTGCTCTTTTCTTATCAATCAAAGGCTTTAATGTTTTGAAGGTTGAGCAACTTTCTTTTATCACCGAATCAAAATGGGAAGTTTTGCAAGATGCCGAAGGAAAGATTGCCGAGAGCACCTTTGGGTTAGGTGCAATGCTTATTGGAACTTTTTTATCAGCGATGATTGCAGTGTTGGTCGGCGTTCCAATTGCAGTTCTTAGCGCGCTGTACTTGACCTTTTATGCGCGAGGGGCGGTTAAGAAGTTCTTAGTTTCACTAATTGACCTGATGGCAGCATTTCCATCACTTCTCTTCGGCTTTTGGGGCTTTATAGTTTTCATGAGCAGTGCGGAGTACTGGGCGAAGCTTCTTAATAAGTACTTGGGCTTTATTCCGATTTTCGATGTGCCCGCACCAATCTTTGAGCGTTCACCATTTATCGCAGGTCTAGTTCTGGCAATCATGATCATTCCAATCGTCACCGCTATTTCGCGAGAAGTTTTCGATCAAACACCTCTAGATCGTATTCAAGCCGCCTACGCATTAGGTGCATCAAAACTTTCAATGATTCGTGCAGTAGTTATTCCATATGGTCGTGGCGGTGTTGTCGGTGGAGCAATGCTAGGACTGGGTCGCGCGATGGGTGAAACCGTTGCGGTGTACACAGTTCTCAATGTGGTTTATCAAATCAATTGGCAAGTTCTCTTTGGTGCTGGTGGAAATGTTGCCTCGCTTATTCTCTTGAAATTTGGTGAAGCTGGCCCTGAAGAAGTAGATGCGTTAATGGCCGCCGGACTTGTTTTATTCCTTTTGACCTTGGTAGTTAATGCTATTTCAGATGTTTTGATCAATAGATTTGGAAGAAAAGGCCGATGACACTTTCAACTATTCCTAGCCCACAAACGCCTTGGGCGGCCTCGATCAAACAACGAATGAGCACAGCGGGGTTGATCGCACTTGGAGCTTTACTAGCGGGCCTAGTAGTTAAAACTACCGGACTCAGCGGAAAGCTAGGTTTTTCAGCCGCCTTCTTTGTTATTGCCACACTTTTGATTTTTATTCAACAACTTCGATTACGAGATCTAGCTGCTGCGAAGGATTCCTTACTTAGCAGTCTTGCATCACTTGCTATTGTCATAACTTTAATTCCAATTGTCAGCATTGTGACCACAGTTGTGCTCAAGGGTTACAAGGGAATTCATTTTGGGATGTTTACCAATGACATGACGCAAGCGTCAGTTAATGATCCTGTTCAATCGGGCGGTCTCTTGCACGCACTAGTCGGCACCCTCATCATGGTTGGCGGCGCGCTCGTGATCAGTTTTCCAATTGCGTTATTGACTGCGCTTTATCTAACCGAGATCCGCGGAAAACTTTCACGTCCGATTAAGTTTCTTGTCCAGGCGATGAGTGGTGTTCCATCAATTGTGGCCGGACTTTTTATTCTCTCTATTCTTGTAATTCCAGTGACTCAAGAGTTAACAGGGATGATGGGCTCATTAGCTTTGAGTATCTTGATGATTCCGACAATCGCTCGTACAGCCGAAGAGATGCTTCTGCTTATTCCAAATGAGCTACGCGAGGCCGGAGTTGCACTTGGCGCAACGCAATGGCGCACGGTTTCCGGTGTAGTTGTTCCTGCAGCAAAAAGCGGACTAGTTACTGCGGTGATCTTGGGAGTTGCTCGCATCATTGGTGAGACTGCTCCAATCTTGCTTGTTTCAGGTGGCGCTGATGCTTTGAACTTTAATCCAACCTCTGGGCCGATGGGTTCTCTTCCTTTCTACATTTGGAAAGCATTCCTAACGGGTGGTACTGAAGAGGCTTATGCAAGGGCGTGGGGCGGCATGTTGATCTTGCTAATCCTCATCGTCTCCCTATTCGGACTTGCTCGTTATTTAAGTGGAAGAAAGGTTGC
This sequence comes from Candidatus Planktophila sp., assembly GCA_044374325.1. GTDB lineage: Bacteria > Actinomycetota > Actinomycetes > Nanopelagicales > Nanopelagicaceae > Planktophila. Next base: position 23 of record JBILOR010000133.1, on the reverse strand, counting down.
CTGAGATGACACCAAATCAGAAT
>JBILOR010000132.1:0-3448 GCA_044374325.1 Candidatus Planktophila sp. | reverse complement strand
CTAACTGCCTAATTACCTAGGCGCTTTAGCGCATCGCCGCTAACTCTGTAAACGGTCCACTCGTCCATGGCAATTGCGCCTTGCGATTTATAGAACTCAATTGATGGTGTGTTCCAATCGAGAACCCACCATTGAAAACGACCATAGCCGCGCTCGTTACAGATGGCAGCTAAGTGCTTAAGCATCGCTAAACCGTAACCATTTCCGCGGTGTTCAGGTTTGATAAACAAATCTTCCAAGTAAATGCCGTGCTTGCCTTGCCAAGTTGAGAAGTTAAGAAACCAAATGGCAATTCCAATTACTTCACCATCTAAATCTGCGATTGAACAGAAAACTTTTGGTTGTTCGGCAAAAAGCGCTGCACCAATCTCGGCTTCATTTGTTTCAACTTGTTCCGGAGCTTTTTCATAAAGGGCAAGATCATGAATCAATTGCATGATTGCGGGTAAATCAGCTTTAGTTGCTGGGCGAATTAACATTTTATTGGTGTGATCTCTCCGTTTTTAGCTAAGTGATTGAGAAAACCACTCTTGCCAACTGCAATCTCACCTAAGTCAGAACGTCCTAAAATCAGTGCTGGCAGCGTTGATGCAGCATGGACTGCTTCGGTAATGCTGACCCCGATCTCATTTAAAGCGTGGTTAAAGGCTTTGGCCATAGTCAAAGTACTACCCGCGAGCGAACCATTTGAGGCTAAGCGAGCCACGCCATCTTTAACGTTAACTTCAAGATTTGCGATTTGATAAGTGCCATCGGTTGAGCCAGCCGCCGACATAGCATCGGTAATCATCACAATTCGATTTGGTGCAGCTTCAAAAACCTCACGAACAACTTGAGTTGAAACATGCTCACCATCGAGAATTAACTCCAGGCTTACGCGTAACTCACTAATTACCGCACTCGACATAGTGCCCGGACCATCAACAACCTTTGGCATGGCATTGTTGAAGTGAGTAACCACGTTAGCTCCGCGATCAATTGCAGCTTGTGCAGTTGCAGCATCAGATTGTGAATGACCGATTGCCGCAATAACTCCACATTTTGCTAAATACTCAATAACTTCAAGTGCCCCATCTAGTTCAGGCGCGATAGTAATCATCTTGATAAAACCTTGGCCCGCATCAAGCAAAGATTGAACTTCAGCAATAGTTGGCTTACGCAAAAGATTTGGATCATGCGCTCCGCAGCGGGCATGTGAAAGGTAAGGCCCTTCCAAGTGAATGCCGGCGATTTCCCCGCGCTGTGCAAATGGAACCAAACGATTGATCTGTGAAATTAAATTTTCAATTGGCTCGGTAACCAAACTGGCTAACCCAGCAACGGTTCCGCCAGTGCGATGGGTAGCAATTACTTGAGCGATCTCAGAATCGTTAAGACTCGCGAAATATTTGCCACCGCCACCATGACAATGAATATCTACGAAGCCTGGGATCAATATTCCGTCGTAACGAAGATCATATTCTGGTGATGTTCCACTATTTATCGAGCGAATTACGCCATCTTCGATCTCTAGCCATACCTCTTTCTGCAATTCTTGATCTATAAGCACGGTGGCAGCAGAGATGATCACTTAGCAAACTTATGGCCTCTGGGTAGTCAGGTCAAGAATCTACTTAAACAGTAGTTGTTTAATGCCCTTTCCTCTGCCTATTCTTAGCGCACTAGAGAGGCGATCATGACAATTGATTCAAATGAACCAGAGCTAGGTCTTCTGCGGACAGAACAAGTTGATGCGAAGTTTCAATTGCTTGATGTCATGTCTATTTCGGAGCTTTTGCAAGCAATGAATGAGAGCGATACTGAAGTTCCTAAAGCAGTTAATGCAATTTTGCCTCGCATTGAAAAAGCAATAGATGCAGTGGTAGATCGCATGTTGCAAGGTGGTCGATTAGTTTATTTAGGTGCCGGAACTTCTGGTCGACTTGGCGTGCTTGATGCCGCTGAATGTGGTCCAACTTTTTCAGTTAGCACTGATCAAGTCGTAGCTTTTATTGCCGGCGGAGATTCAGCTCTTCGACTACCTGCTGAAGGCGCTGAAGATCGCCCTGAACTTGGTATTGCGGATTTGAAGTCAGTAAATCTAAAGTCAACTGATTGTGTAGTTGGAATCGCCGCTAGCGGTCGCACCCCATATGTGCTTGGTGCACTTGATTATGCAAATTCAGTTGGCGCATTAACTATTGCGATCACTTGTAATCCAAACTCTGAAGCCGGCAAGCGAAGTGCTCATGCCCTCGATGTCGACTCTGGCCCTGAGTTACTAGCTGGATCAACTCGATTGAAATCAGGAACTGCTCAGAAATTAGTTCTTAATATGATTTCAACGGTCACTATGGTTCGTTTAGGCAAGACATTTGGAAATTTAATGGTTGATTTGCAGATTAGCAATGAAAAATTGCAAGATCGGGCAATTCGAATCATCGAAAAAGCAACTGGTGCAACCAGAGCCGCTTCAGCTGCTGCGCTGACTGACTCAGGACATGAAGTAAAAGTTGCGATCTTGATGCTTTTGCTAAACATCGATGCAAGTTCGGCCAAAGAGCGGCTATCTGCATCTCAGAATCGAATTCGCCAGGCCCTTACTGAGGGCTAGGCTTTAAGCCTGGTTCAAAAAACGTAGCCAAACCGTTACCCATTTACGCTTGACCTAGCCCCCTTCTAACGATAATTTTCACAGGTCGGGGGATTCCCTGAAGGTTTTTTTCACCATATGAACCAACTCGGGTTCATCCTTGGAAGGAGAAAAGGTGAAGTTAAGTAAGAAACTCGCAATATTTAGTATCTCCACCGCAATGGTTGCTGGAGTTGCATTTGTTGCACCAGCACAAGCTGCGTCAAAAGATTTAGCAATTGGCGTAACTCTTGATATCGATAAGTTAGATCCACACACTGCAACAAGTTTTTCAACAGTTCGCATGCTTGGTCTTACTTATGGATCATTGGTTGAAGTTGGACCAAAACTTGATATTCGTTCTGGCCTAGCTGCATCATGGGGCTTTAACAAAGATTCAACGGAACTTCGCTTGAAGCTTCGCAAAAATGTTAAGTTCCACGATGGCTCAACATTTGACGCAGAAGATGTTAAAGCTTCAATCAATCGTGTTCTAGATACCAAGACAACTGCGGCAGCTCGTGCAAATATTGCCACGATTACTTCAGTCACCGGTTCTGGCCTATCAGTCTTGATTAAGTTAAGCGTTCCAAATGCGCCGATCTTGGCCGCACTTGATGGCGTTAACATGGCAATGCTTTCTAGTGATGACATTGCTTCAGGAAAAATTGGCAAGACCGTCAACGGAACTGGTCCATTCAAGTATGTATCATGGGAACCAGGTCAATCAGTTAAGTTAGAAAAGAACACTAACTACTGGAAAGCGCCAGTTAAGCTAGACACAGTTACCTTCCGCATTATTCCAACAGAGGCTTCAATCTTGGCTGCGTTGAATGC
>JBILOR010000027.1:0-11864 GCA_044374325.1 Candidatus Planktophila sp. | reverse complement strand
CAGATCCAGCAATGCGTTCAAAGGTTGTTGCAACCATTAACTTTGATGAATCAATCGATGCAATGGCAGTTGCTGCTGCGCTTCGCGCAAATGGCATTGTTGATACCGAGCCTTATCGCAAGTTAGGTAAAAACCAATTGCGTGTGGGCATGTTCCCAGCTATTGATCCAAGTGATGTTAAAGCTTTGACTGCTTGTATCGATTACGTTGTAGCAGCTCTTTAAAATGGCTTTTCAACGCGATCGGGTTTTTTGGACTATCTCGGCACAAATCGCTTTAGTAAATTTTTATCTTGGCGGTTTCGGCCCTGCCCAACCTTTATTGCGCGAAGATCAAGGCACCTCACTTACAGTTGCTGGATTACACGGCACTGCCATGGGCGTTGCTTCGATTATCGCTGGTGCACTTAATTCACGCGTTGTACATAGATTTGGCCGTTCTCGTGCTGCTTGGTTAGGCCTTGGACTATTTGCACTAGGCATCGTGATGTTTGTTTATTGCCCGCCAGTTCAATTAACTTTATTGGCAACCCTGTTAGGTGGCATCGGTACTTCGTTTGTAATCAACAATATGGTTACTGGAATTTCGCACCATTACAAAGAAGATGCCGCAATTGCACTGCCACAATCGAACTCAATTGGTTCTGCTGGTTATGTAACCGGAACTTTATTTGTCGGAACGCTGGCTGGTACTTCAATAAGTTGGCGCTACGGCCTGCTAATTGCCGCTCCGCTTTCCTTGATTCTGTATTTAGTTGGCCGCGAAAAAGATGCTGAAGAGCACGTTCCAGATGTTGATGGCCCACAACGCGGCAAGTTGTCACTGCAATTTTGGTTAGCTTGGATTGGTTTTGTTGCTTGCATCTCGAGCGAATTCGCAACAACTTTCTGGGCCGCAGCGCTATTACGTGAACGTGTTGGCTCATCAGCGGCCATCAGTACCGTTTGTATTGTGGCTCTCGGAACCGGAATGGGTATCGGACGTTGGTTTGGCGGTCCAGTTCTAAAGCGATTCAAACTAGATCATCAGCTTCAGATTTTAATTGGTACCCAGTTCATTGGATTTAGTATTTTCTGGTTCTCGCATGTTTTGTGGATTTCACTGATTTCGTTGCTAATCATTGGTCTGGGCATTTCAATGCAATTCGCTTTGGCTTCAATTCGATTAATTGGTTTAAGTGATAATCGCCCTGATTTAGCCATCGGCAAGAGTTCGCTAGCAGCTGGAATCGCTATTGGTGGCGCTCCCTTCTTGCTGGGAGTTCTGGGCGATTCGCTAGGAATTAGCTTGGCATACATCATGGTTCCAGTCCTTATCGCGATTGCGATGATAACTATTATTAAAGTCCCGTCGCATGACGATACGAATATAATTAAGTCATGAGCTACAAAACACGTCGAATAGTGACTTTGGTGATTCTCTTTGGACTATTAGGAATGGTGCTTTTAAGCGGTCTTTAATACCGCAGCGATCGAGATATCAGCTGGTACCGCGATCCGTTCTTTAAATTTCAACCATATTGCAGTTGGCGCCAAAATTGTAATAAGTGCGCAAAACACAATAGTTCGCCGAATTCCAAAGGCTTCCGAAAAGAGGCCAAGAATCGGAGTTACTAAGGGTGCTCCCCCAAGTAATACGAATTGATAAATTCCCAATATTCGACCACGTACTGCGCTATCAGAATTGGTCTGTACAGTTGAATTAGATGCGATCAAGGTTGTTAATGCGCCGGCACCTGCAATTGGAAGCATGATCATATAGGTGAGAAAAGTTGGCATAAATGCAATCACAAATATTGATATGCCAAATGTAATCGCGCTGAAAATCACAAATTTTGTAGAGCGATACTTCTCAATTCTCGGAGAGAAGAGCGCGGCGCTTAACGAGCCAATCGCAATTACGGTTCCCATTAAACCAAATGAGGTAACACCTTTATCAAATACTTTAGTCGCCATTAGGGCATTGAATAATTGAAAGTTAAGCCCAAAAGTTGTCACAAAGAAAACTACCGACATAACTACAAATAAATCCGGGCGGGCCATAACGTATCTAAAGCCTTCACGAATTGTAGTTGGCCCAGCTGCTCGCGGTTCACGAAACAGTTCGGCTTCACGAATATTTGCCATCACAATGATTACCAGCACATAGGTGAATGCATTAATTAAGAATGATGGACCAGTTCCAAAAGCGGCGATCATTAAGCCTGATAGCGCTGGACCAACTAGTCTGCCGAAATTGAAGTTAGCAGAATTGAGACTAACTGCATTAGGCATATCAGGCATGCCAACCATCTCAGAAACAAAACTTTGTCGAACAGGTTTGTCGATAGCGTCTGCTATGCCGAGCGCAAAAGCTAAAGCCATAACATGCCAAATCTGCACATTATTGGTTATAACTAGTATTCCAAGTATTAACGAAGTTAATCCGGCCGCAATATTGGTTACGACTAGGACTTTACGTTTATTAAAACGATCGGCTAGCGCCCCACCGGGCAAACTAACAAACCAGACTGGGGCGAATTGCAGCGCAGTTACTACACCCAAATAGAATCCACTATTAGTTAATTCTAAAACTAACCAATCTTGGGCAAGGCGTTGTACCCAACCACCAATATTCGAAGCTGCATTCGCTGGATATAAAATTCGGTAATTGCGGTGTCGAAAAGCGCGCCAGTTGCCATCGCTCTTAACTGCAAAACGCATTACTCTGCTCTCATGTCAGATCAAAATTTAGATCGAAAAGTTCGAACAGTCGTAATTCTAGTGACTATCGGAACTATTGCATGGCTTATCGCAGGCATAGTTGCGCTTGTAATTGGAACAGAGACCAAAATTATTTGGACTTGTGTATTTGGTGCAGCGTTAGGCGCTACCGGTGTGCGATATTCAATTCGTCGCGCAAAGCGCAGCGGAATTTAAGCTTCTAGCTGCCCAGCAATTCCGCGCAATACGCGACCTAGACGTTCTGCCTCAGCAGCAGTTGGGCGACGGCCATGACGTAAACCATTTCCAACTTTGTCTAACATCTTGATCGAATCTTCAATAATTGCCGCTAAATCATCAGGATTAATGCGATTATTTTCAGCTAATGAAGGTGGCGCATCAATGATTACGACAGAGAGTGCTTGTGGTCCACGACGACTATCGGCAACGCCAAACTCAAGTTTGGTACCTGGCTTAACTGTTGTTACGCCAGCTGGAAGCGATGAAGCAGCAAGATAAACATCTTCGCCTTCATCGGATGCAATAAAACCGAAACCTTTTTCCAGGCTGAACCATTTAACGCGGCCTGATGGCATTTGGGGTCTCCTTCAACATTTTAAATTTGAGTTCTCGAACTCTGGTAATCGTGTAGCCGCGGTTGCGGACAGAGGGCTAGTTTATCGCACTTAACTTGAGACGAGAAGTGTGATTATGCGCTTAGAAAGTCGCTTCGGAGTGAGCTCCGCAGCCGTGTGCAGCCGAAACTACGCGGCCATCTTCAGGTGAAATCGCATTGGCGCACGCCCCGAAAGCGCTGCGCATCGAACCAGCAATCGGAATAAAGAAACCACATGAATTACAAGGCTTTGGTGCCATCTGTGCCATCGGTGAATTTGGCCCACGCTCGCCATCGTGCCAACGCTTAGCTGCTTGATCACGGCCTTCAATTGATAAAACGCGAGTGCGGCCTAAACCTAATTCAAAAGCTAAACCTGGATCTAACTCTTCATCGGCCGGAAGTGCGGCCTCGCCAGTTGTTAAACGAGTGTCATCTAGCGAAGAAGGAACGATGTCGCCAACGCCAACATCACCTGGCTGCAATCGATCACGATATGGAATCCATTTTGGTGGCACAAGTGCATCAGGGCCAGGAAGAACTACTACATCGCAAAGAGTTGCAATTGATTTATCATCAACTTTAGAAACAGTTACTGCCCAACGCCATCCGCGATAGCCAGTTAAATTTGCTTCGAATAAATAGGTTGCAATTCGATCTTCATCATCGAAATCAACAGTGACAAATTCGCCAACTAACTTGGCATCGCCGGCATCTTCAATCGCGGCGGCGTGTGCTAAATCGCGGGCATCCCATTTACTCATGGGTTAAGAGTAAAGCAGAACGCCACCCTCAAGGTAATTGAGGGTGGCGCTTCCGGCCAATTTAGGCTTAATTAATTTAGAAGTCCATGTCTCCGCCGCCTTGTGGGGCTGGCGCTGGATTCTTCTCTGGCTTATCTGTGATCACTGCTTCAGTTGTGATGAAGAGTGCTGCGATTGATGCGGCATTTTGAAGTGCAGAACGAGTTACCTTAGCTGGATCGATGATGCCAGCTTTGATCATGTCTACATATTCACCAGTTGCAGCATTTAAGCCATGACCTGGAGTTAAGTGACGAACTTTTTCAACGACAACGCCACCTTCAAGACCGGCATTAACTGCGATCTGCTTTAGTGGAGCTTCGATTGATAGTTCAACGATCTTGGCACCAGTTGCTTCGTCGCCCTCTAGCTTCAACTTAGCGAAAACTGCATGTCCGGCCTGAAGTAGCGCAACGCCACCACCGGCAACGATGCCTTCTTCAACTGCAGCTTTTGCGTTACGAACCGCATCTTCAATACGGTGCTTGCGCTCTTTAAGTTCAACTTCAGTAGCTGCGCCTGCCTTAATTACAGCAACGCCGCCAGCTAACTTCGCTAGACGCTCTTGTAGCTTCTCGCGATCGTAATCTGAATCGCTCTTTTCAATCTCAGCGCGAATTTGATTTACGCGGCCCTTGATCTGATCAGCATCTCCGCCACCTTCAACAATGGTGGTTTCTTCCTTGCTGATAACTACCTTGCGAGCTTTGCCAAGAAGTTCTAGGCCAGCTTGATCAATCTTTAGGCCAACTTCTTCAGAGATAACTGTTGCACCGGTAAGGATTGCAATATCTTGCAACATCGCCTTGCGACGATCGCCGAAACCTGGCGCTTTAACTGCAGCAGCACGAAAAATTCCGCGAATCTTATTTACAACGAGTGTGGCAAGCGCTTCGCCTTCAACATCTTCAGCAATGATCGCAAGTGGCTTACCTGATTGCATTACCTTTTCTAGAATTGGTAGCAAGTCTTTAATGTTTGAAATCTTTGAGTTAACTAGAAGTACATAGGCATCTTCTAGAACAACTTCCATGCGATCTTGATCAGTTACGAAATACGGTGAGATGTAACCTTTATCAAAGCGCATACCTTCGGTTAGTTCTAGTTCGAGACCAAAAGTATTTGATTCTTCAACAGTAATAACGCCTTCTTTGCCGACCTTATCCATGGCTTCAGCGATCATTTCACCGATAGTTGAATCGGCAGCTGAGATAGATGCAGTAGCTGCAATCTGTTCTTTTGAATCTACGCTCTTTGCCATTGAAAGAAGTTCAGCAACGATTGCATCGACGGCTTTTTCAATTCCGCGCTTTAGCGCCATTGGATTTGAGCCAGCTGCAACGTTACGTAGGCCTTCGCGAACTAGTGCTTGCGCAAGTACGGTTGCGGTAGTTGTTCCGTCGCCGGCAACATCGTCAGTCTTCTTGGCTACTTCCTTAACTAATTCAGCACCAATCTTTTCCCATGGATCATCTAGCTCGATCTCTTTGGCAATTGATACGCCGTCATTAGTAATTGTTGGGGCGCCCCACTTCTTTTCGAGGACAACGTTACGTCCGCGAGGTCCGAGCGTTACTTTTACGGCGTCGGCGAGCACGTTCATTCCGCGCTCAAGCCCACGACGGGCTTCTTCGTTAAAGGCAATCTGCTTCGCCATGGTCTTGCTCCTTTTAGTTATGGTTCATTTCTAGTCGTTCGGGGCGTTTTATCACTCACGCCCCTCGAGTGCTAACGCCAAATCTACGCAGAATATTTCACCCGCGCAAAACGAGGGCAACGGTAGAACTGGGGCCAATTGAGGTTTAAGGCGGGATTTAACGGGGTTTAGCGGGCTGAACGAGCCTGTGTGCGGGCTTCACGAAGGCGGCGAAGGCGCTTTACTAGCATCGGCGAGGCTGCCAGGGCATCTTCGCGGTCGATCAAATCGTTTAGCAGGCGGTAATACTTAGGCGCATCCATATCGAAGAGTTCCTTGATTGAGGACTCTTTGGCACCGGCATAACGCCACCAATTTCGTTCGAATTCCAGGATCGCCATTTCCAGGTCGGTCAGATTTACCGAGACCGAGAGCTGTTCTTGAGCGGACATAGAGGCGATCTTACTTAACGCAAGTGAAAAAGTGTGGGAACTTCAAGTGATTTATAACCGATGCAAAATCAGATCAATATCGCTGAATTTTGTCCATGGGTTGACTATGGCAAAACGCAATATCGGCTGCCCATTATGAGATGACGGCGGAATAAATCCGACTTGCTCAGTTAATAAATCATCGCTCCACTTTTGATAATCAGATGCAGTCCAACCGTTGCGCGTAAATGCAACAATCGAAAGCTCGGGTTCGCAAAGTAATTTCAGATTTGGATGTTCGCTTACTTTTTTAGCAGCGTACTTTGCAACCTCCAGTGATTGTTCCATTGCTTCGGAGTATGCATTAGTTCCGTAAGCTGCAAGTGAGAACCAAAAAGGTAGACCGCGAGTGCGACGGGTTAACTGAATTGCATAGTCCGACGGATTCCAATTTCCATCGTGCAAAGTGTCAAGGTATGAAGCATGTTGAGTATGAACTTCGCGAGCTAATTCAGGTTCGCGATAAATTAAGGCACATGCGTCATATGGCGCAAACAACCATTTATGCGGATCCACAATTAAGGAATCTGCGTTTTCTATGCCATTAAATTTAGCGCGAACTGATGGCGCACATAAAGCCGCTAATCCATAAGCGCCATCTACATGGAACCAAATCTTTCTAGCTTTTGCAGCAGCTCCGATTCCGGCTAAATCATCAATTATGCCTAGATTTGTAGTGCCTGCCGTAGCGACTACAGCAAATACTCGACGACCGCTTTGTCGATGTAGTGCATCTATCTCTTTGGCAACAGTGCCACCTTGTAACTTTCCATTTTCATCAACTGCAATCTTTAAAACATCGATATCCATAACTTCGGCCGCCGATGCAATAGATGAATGTGCTTGTTCGCTGCAAGCGATTACCCAACGAGTGGTATCGGGGAAATTTTTACGAGCTTGTGCGCGCGCTACTACTAACGCAGAAAGATTGCCCACTGTGCCACCTTGCACGAAAGCACCGCCAGAGCTTTGCGGTAAGCCAGCTAAATCTGCGATCCATCGCAGAGCTTGATTTTCGGCAAACACGGCACCTGCACCTTCTTGCCATGAGCCGCCATATAGAGCGCTGGCTCCAACTACGAGATCAAAGAGATTTGCGTATTCACTTGGTGCCGATGGGATAAAAGCTAAATTGCGTGGGTGATCCGTTGAAATACAAGCTTTTGCTAATACCGAAGTAAACACATCAAGAGCTTCTTTGCCACCTAACCCTTTTGCGGTTATGGTGTTTCCGACTTGAGCAAAAAGTTCAGCTTCAGATAACGGACCATCTAATGGTGGATCACTTTTTAGTCGCTCGAGGCTATATTCCAGAACCTCTTTTGCGAGCGCTTCTACTTCAGGAGTGAACTCATGCATGCCAAGAGTCTGCCACTAATTGAGAGTTTTAGTTAACGATTACTGCGTCGAGTCTTTTTAACTATGTTTCGCAACATAGTTGGAAAAACAAAAGTATGAAATGGCAGAACTGAATACCAATACAGCTGCCCACCTAAGCCTCGAGGCTCAAAGCTTGCCTCTTGCACAATATGAGTTTTTCCATTTTCTTCAGAGACTCTAAATTCCAGCCAAGCTTTCCCAGGCAAAACCATTTCGGCATATAAGCGCAACACGGATTCACGTTCAATTTTCTCAACGCGCCAAAAATCTAAGCTGTCCCCGACTCGTAAATGATCTGGGTCTCGTCGGCCTCTGCGTAACCCAACTCCGCCAAACATACGATCTAACAAACCGCGTGCAAACCAAAGGAAATCTGAGCCATACCAACCATGTTGGCCGCCAATTCCTTCAATCGTTTTCCAGATTTGGGTTAACGGAATATCAGTTGTAGTTTCACGGAAATCTTTCAAGGTCATTTCGCCGGCCCAATCGGGATCGCCTTGAGCCTTTTGCCATGGCGCAGTTGGATAGGCCGCATCAGACCAACGCGTTTCTACTTTTCCATCGCTAGTTCTGGAAAGGGCAAGATTGATTGCGCTCTCGACATTAAGTAATCCCTCGGCAGGTAATGGAATCAGATTATTAATACTTTTCTTCGGATCTGCTACAACTTCGTTGATCAACGAACCAACGAGTGGTCGGGCTAGCGCAGTTGGGACAGGAGTAACTAGGCCAATCCATAAACTGGATAGCTCTGGCGTTAGCACGGGAACCTTAATAATCCAACGGCGCGGTAAGCCAGATAGTTTGGCAAATTTCTGCATCATGTCAGCATAAGAAAGTATCTCGGGCCCGCCAATATCAAATACTTGATTTACCGGAACTTCTAGGGCTGCCGCACTCCGTAAGTAATGAAGTACATCTCTGACTGCAATTGGGTGAGTGAGATTTGAAACCCATTTTGGCGTAGTCATGATTGGAAGTCGGTGAGTTAAGTGACGCAACATTTCAAAAGATGCCGAACCCGACCCAATAATAATTCCAGCTCGTAGTTCGAGAACTGGAACCGTGCCAGATGCTAATTCGGCACCTGTTTGAACTCGAGATGCTAGATGTTGACTCGATTTTTTATCATTTGCGATTCCGCCCAAGTAAACAATTTGTGAAACTCCCGCAACTTGTGCGGCTTGGGCAAACCCGCGTGCCATCACCGCCTCGATATCATCAAAATTCTTACCTAGATTAATTGAGTGCAACAAATAGTAAGCAGTGTGAATACCAGTAAGGGCGGTAACTAGATCAGAGGCTGAATTGGCATTACCTTCGACAATCTCAACATGGTTAAACCATGGCTGACCTTTAATTTTCTCGCGATCGCGCACCAAGACCCGAACATCGAAATCTTCATTCAATAAACTTCGCACCAATCGGCCGCCAACATAGCCAGAAGCCCCTGTTACAAGGTATTTGCGATCTTTGGTCTGCGACTCCATGTGATAAACCATAGACTTAACCCATCGCTTTTGCAGTTCTAGATCGCAGAAAGGGGGCTCATATGGCTAAACCTCGAGTAGTTATTTTGGGAGCTGGCTTCGGTGGTCTAACGGCTGCCCGCGAACTAGCTGGTAAAGCTGAAGTCACCCTAGTTGATCGCCACAACTTCCAAACTTTTCTACCGTTGCTTTATCAGGTAGCAACTGCCGGACTAGCCGCTGATCATGTGGCTTATCCGATTAGAAGTGGTTTGCGGAAAAGTGACATTAAATTTCGCATGGGTTCACCGATTGAAATCGATCACAAGAACAAAGCAATCAAGTTAGATAGCAGCGAAGTTCTACATTTTGATCACTTAATTTTTGCACTTGGTTCGGCTACGGCAGATTTCAATATTCCTGGCGTAAGCGAGTATGCACTTGGCATGAAAAGTGTTGCCGATGCGATCAATATTAGAGCTGAAATCATGCGTCGATTTGAAGATCTCTGTCGCTTTGAAGACGAGACGGTCCTTTCGTTAACTGTGGTTGGTGGTGGACCAACTGGAGTTGAGATGGCTGGCGCACTGGCTGAACTAATTTCTGGCCCACTTAAGAATGACCATGAACATGCCGCAAAACATATGAAGATTAATTTGATTGAAGCTGGGCCACGACTATTGCCAACTTTTTCGCCTAAGTTATCGGAAAGCACCAAAAAAGATTTAGAGAAAATGGGAGTTCAGGTTTTTCTTAATACTGCCGTGGCAAAAGTTGAACCACGTAAAATCTCAATCAAAGACGGTGCCGACATTCCATCTGAAGTAACTATCTGGGCCGCAGGTGTACGTGGAGAGCCAACAGCTGAAGCGCTAAAACTACCTATGATCAAATCTAGAATTGATACAACTCCCACTTTGCAGGTTAATCATTATCCAAATATTTGGGCTATTGGTGACATTGCCGGCCTAACCGATGCAAAAGGCAACTTACTTCCAATGGTGGCACCGGTTGCACTTCAACAAGGTGCTTGGGCAGCTAAACAGATTTTAAATCTGAGTGGTGGTCGCCCAGCGCAACATTTCAAGTATCGCGATAAAGGTTCAATGGCGACTATCGGCCGCCATAAAGCTGTGGTGGAAGTTAAAAATCTCAAACTAACTGGTGTTCCTGCCTGGTTTATCTGGATTTTCTTACATCTCTTCTATCTCTTAGGTGGTCGCAATAAAGTTGGCACGATTGCCGACTGGACCTGGAACTACCTAACTTTTGATCGCGGCAATAGACACATCATGGATATCGCGTAACCGTTTCGCTTATGAAAAATTTAAATGTCTCTGGCTACCCACTTTGGAGTTTCGAGTGGTCAAATAATGGCGAACCCGTACTTCTGTTGCATGGCGGATTGAGTGATACCGAATCTTTCGCTGATGTAATGGTCGCCCCTTTGCAAGATTCATTTCACTTATTTGCATATGACCGGGCCGGACATGGCCGCAGCGCCGATCAACCCGGAAGTTTTTACTTTAATTTTCAACGCGATGAAGCAATTGCATTTATTTCCGAGATTGTTAAGGAACCAGTTCATTTAGTTGGTTATAGCGATGGCGCAAACATTGCACTAATGGTTGCTATAGCTCGACCTGACCTGGTTAAATCAATAGTTTCTATCGCAGCTAATTTCAATGCAGATGGCATAGTTGATCTGCCTGAATTTGATCCCGCCGGAATTAGCGATGAACAACGGGCAGAGTATGCAGAAAAGTCACCTGATGCGCCGGAGACGCTTGATATCAAGATCGCAAGAATGCATGAGATTTGGAAGGTAGAACCAAATATTAATGTCGCGGAAATTGAGCAGATAACGGTTCCGACGCTAGTAATGGCCGGTGATGATGATGTTGTAAAGCATTCACATTCGATTGAACTCTTTGAAGCGCTCTCCCATGGTCAATTAGCAATCGTGCCCGGAACTTCGCATGGTTTAGTAAAAGAAAAACCCGAAATTATTATGGCGCTTATAAAGAGTTTTCTAAGCGATCAGTCTTATCCGATAACCCGACATCCAATACGTCGCACTAATCCTGCTTAATTCTCGACTGGTTCAATCTTGCCAGTAGCTACATGGTAAATCCCGCCGCTAACGACTACATTTTTTGGAATTAACGGAAAAGCTCTGATTCGGGCAAGGTCTTGGCTCAGCGCAGCTCGCTGATCAACTACGGTGTTAAATTCAAGCGAGCGTGTATCCACTCCGTGTTTTTCCTCGATCATTGCGTGAATTACTTCTTCATCTTCTTGCGCCATTCGACAATCGGTATGTGGCATCACCAATATTCGATCAACGCCTAATAAATAAGTTGCCAATACCAAAGTACGCAATACGTCTTGTGTGACGCGAGCTCCAGCATTGCGCAAAATTTTGGCATCGCCAGATTTCATGCCAACTACTGAGAGTGGGTTGATACGCGAATCCATGCAGGTAACAATTGCTAAACCACGCGCTGCTCGACCAGTTAGTTCGCTATATTTGAAATTTTTTACATACTCTTCGTTAGCAAGCCAAAGATCGTCAAAGCCGGAATTAATTGGTTCGCTCATAGTTTCTAGTCTAACAAGTGAGTAGTTGCTCTCACCTTTTAAAGATGGAGCCCCCCGTCAGGATTGAACTGACGACCTACGCATTACAAGTGCGTTGCTCTACCACTGAGCTAGGGAGGCCTTTACTTACATCGCTGCAAGGATCGTAATTATGGCAGGAGAT
>JBILOR010000131.1:0-3454 GCA_044374325.1 Candidatus Planktophila sp. | reverse complement strand
TTAGATTTAGAGGATGCTGCCCAGCTTGCGCATTATCACGAGCACTTGCGCACGCTAGGGCTGGCTACTGATGAAGGATTTGTCGGTGTAGTTGGTCGCGATATTGAAACCATTGCGTGGGCAAAGCTTTCTGAAACAGCCTTAGGTTTGGGTGGCAAAGCAGGAGATGCCGGCACTGATTATTTGTTTAAGTTTGATGTTGCCAAGAAAATTGTGGCAGCTGCGCAGGCCCGACAGAAAGATCCCTCACTGCCACCTGCTGCTTTTTCAGCGCTGGAAAGTGATGCCAAATTTGGTTGCGGTGCATGTACTTTCCAGATTGTTTGCGAGCGCGAACTTAAGAACCACGATGGCGGCGCTGGCCACGTAACACTGTTGGCTGGTGTAACTAAGAATGTGCAAGCTAAATATTTCCCAGATATAACAAGTATTCGCGATTTAGCCGCAGTAGCTGGACTTCCAAAACCTGCCGAAAAGCACCAAGTGCAGGCTCAAGCCAAGGTGCTAGATAAGGCGATCTTGCTTGATCCCGATAAGGAGTTCTTGATCCCCGAATTTGATATCGAAATTGATATCGACCTTGAAAACAGTCTTTCGGCGTTTCAAGATAACGGTTTAACTGAAGTAGAAGGCAAAGATCGGGTTTACCTTTATGGCTTTGGTATCCACGATCGCACCTTGAATAAAGATTGGCACAGTGCCTCATTTGATTCATTTGCTGATTACTCAAATACAGAAGAAGGCGAATACCAACTTCTTCTGAAAATGTGGAACTTTCTCAAAGACCACGTCACACAGGCAGAATCTGCTGGGAAATCCATTGGCATTTTTCACTACAGCAGCCATGAAAAAACATGGTGGCGCAACTTTGCGCGAAATCATGAAGGCAAAGCTGGTGTGCCAACTCTAGAAGAAGTTGATGACTTCACCAAAGATTATTTTGTCGACCTACTCGATTATTCAAAGCAGGTTGCCCTTGGCACTACAGGATATGGAATCAAGAAGTTAGCACCTAAAGCTGGTTTTAATTGGCAAGTGCAAGATCCAGGTGGGGCACTATCGCTCTTGAAATATAAAGATGCAGTAGATCCAAACAAATCAGGCGAAGAACAACAGGAATCAATTGATTGGCTGTATTCCTATAACCTCGACGATGTGCGCGCAACTTTTGCAGTCAGAGAGTATTTACGTAACTTAACTTTTTAGCACTGCTTGAGCAATTTTAAAGTCTCGTTCAAAGACCATGAGCGCTGGACCATCATAAGTTTGAGTCAGGTTAACTCGAATATCAGCAGCCAATAGTTTCTGCTTTTGCATTTCGGCTTCGATGTAGTTCTTCGGCGTTGGCAGAGCGACCAGTAATCCATATTGATCTTTCTTGCCCGCTTGATCTGGCGTCACGACAAAATTCTTATCTTTGCCACGATTTCCAAAAGCCCATTTCAAAATTAGAGCTAAAAAAGCCAAGGCGAAAAAGCCTCCAAAGGAGGAGAAGAAGAGTGCATTATTGATTCCGCCCAGCATTTGCAAAGGTTATAAGACCATTTAATTTTCTGCATAACGAGGGATCTAGGCATATGAGCAGATAACTTTCGATAAACTTCGCAAGTGAATGATTTCCTCGTAGTTCTAGATTTTCTATCCACCTTTGCCTTTGCGCTCGTAGGTGCTCGCCTTGCTGCTAGCCGCTTCATGGATTACGGCGGTATCCTTTTCGTGGCATCAGTTGCAGCCCTAACTGGTGGAACTTTTCGTAACTTAGTTCTTGATATCCCATTAACTTGGATTGAAAAGCCATATCTACTTGGCGCTGTCCTGTTAGCGGTGGTTTTAACAATTGTCTTTAAGTGGTCAAAAGAAGTCGGTAGCTTTGTCCTCTTTATTGATTCAATTGGTTTAGGTGTTTCAACAGTTGCCGGAACAGCTCTGGCGTTAGATTTAAATTTGGATCCAATCCCAGCGATTTTGCTTGGCTTGCTTAGCGCAGTACTCGGCGGATTAACTCGCGACCTACTTGCTCAGGTTCCACCTGTATTGCTTCACCGTGAAACTAATGGCACAGCTTCATTCATCGGAGCCAGTGCACTTGTCATTGCAATTGAAGTCGGCGCTAATCAAGAGCTAGCTTCGGCTATTGGATTCGTATTAGTTATAGGTATCCGATTGATTTCAATTAGACAAAACTGGAACTTACCCAAAATCAAGGGCTAGTCTCTGGGTTTATTAAGGTTTGCCCTGTATTCTGCAATCATGCTTAAGCGAATGCTCTCTGTTCTGGTCGCCGTTGCCCTTTGTGTTGCATCATTTCCTGAAGCAAGTGCGGCTACTGCAAAGGCCGGGGCATCTTGCCCAAAGTTAAAGGCAACCTCGGTCGTTAAAGGCAAGAAGTTCACCTGTATCAAAAGCGGCAAGAAGTTAGTTTGGGACAAAGGTGTAGTGGTTAAAGCATCGGCTGCTAAACCATCACCGACTGCAAATAACTCGACCTCTTTGATTACCTGTCCAAAACTGGATTCGGCTGATCAATCTGGGATTTCGCAGTTGCGTGCTAACGCCCTTATTGGCATGAGCGAGTCACAAGCTGAGCAATGTGCCGCATCGCTTAATTGGGGCTACCGAGTAGGGCAGCGGGATAGTGAAATGTTTGCAACGACTAGGGACTATCGATTAGATCGCGTGACGGTGACGGTAATGCTAGGCGTGGTCACACGCGTAGATGTCGGCTAATTGAATTAGTAACCTAAAAATTCAAGGCTATTTACCTAGGTCTTAACCCGATCTTGCCATAAAATTTGAGGGTCGCTAAGGGTTGCTAACAGGCACCTTCAGACTTGCGCCAAGGGGCCGAAATGAAGCGCTTTACCCAGAAGAAGTTTCGACTTTCAGTCGTAGCTTTCCTCTCAACATTTTTGATGTTGGGATCTTCTGCGCATTCAGAGGCACTTAATCTTGGCGCTAAAGCTAAATACATAATCTCGATTAATCCTGCTGCGCGTGCTGCTGTTGAAACAGCAATTACCAACGCCGGTGGCAAGATAAATACTAAATATAACTATGTATTTGATGGTTACGCCGTAGAACTTCCTTCGCTGGTTGTCTCGCTTATCAAAAAAGTCCCGAATATTTTGAGCCTTGAACTAGATCAGACCGCAGTTGGATTGGCGATTCAAAACAATCCACCATCTTGGGGCTTAGACAGAATTGATCAACGTGGCCGAGTTGGTGTTGCTGGGTCGGTTAGTGCTTACGAATATCGCAGTGCTGGCGCTGGTGCCACAATTTATATCGGCGATACCGGAATTTATCCTCACGCTGATTTTGGTACCAGACTTTCAAAGTCTGGTTACTCAGCTATCTCTGATGGAAACGGAACCGTTGACTGTAATGGTCACGGAACTCACGTTGCTTCAACAGCAGCAGGCACAGCATATGGAATTGCAAAGAATGCAACTCT
>JBILOR010000130.1:0-3473 GCA_044374325.1 Candidatus Planktophila sp. | reverse complement strand
CCAAAACCAAAAACAGCTTCGCTACTTTCAACTATGACGCTCGATACGATCACTTACGAAGATGCATTGCAACTTTTATCCTTACCGCGCACACTTGGAACTAATGCGGCAGGCGATGAAATTACCGTGCAAAATGGACGTTACGGTGCTTACCTAAAAGCTGGTGCTGATTCGCGCACATTGACCTCCGAAGATCAGTTATTCTCAATTACTTTAGATGAAGCGCTCGAAATTTATTCCAAGCCAAAAGAACGTCGCCGCGGAGTTGCTAAACCACCACTTAAAGAATTAGGCATTGATCCAACGACTCAGAAACCATTAATTATTAAAGATGGTCGATTCGGAATGTATGTCACCGATGGCGAAACCAATGCAACACTACGCCGAGGCGACACTGTCGAAGCAATGACCATCGAGCGCGGACTTGAATTACTTGCTGGGCGCCGAGCCTGGGAAGCCGAGAATGGTGGAGCTGCGCGACCAAAGAAGAGTCGTAAGAAAGCAGCCACCTCCGCTCCAACTTTGACGAAAAAAACCGTTAAGAAAGCGGCAACTAAGCGAGTTGCGAAAAAGGCAGCTACTGGGAAAGCAAAAACCAAGCCCACTACGATTGAGCCGTGAGCAACACTCTTCCAAGACCGGCGGCGCCGGCACCAGATGAGACTCGAAGCGTTTTAGCAATCCCGGCTTTTCGTCGACTTTGGCAAGCGATGGCATTTGGTTCACTTGGCGATTGGCTTGGATTACTTGCAACAACCGCGCTCGCTCAACAATTGTCAGGCGGAGATTATGCGACAGCTAACTTTGCTATTGCCGGTGTCTTCATTGCTCGTTTACTGCCAGCGGTTTTCTTAGGACCTCTGGCTGGAGTAATCGCTGACCGACTTGATCGTCGAATGCTTATGGTAGTTGCCGATGTAATTCGTTTTGCACTCTATATATCTATCCCAATTGTTAATAATTATTTCTGGCTCTACACCGCAACAATTTTGGTGGAATGTGTCTCGCTTTTTTGGTCACCTGCGAAAGATGCGAGCGTTCCGAATTTAGTTCCTAAAGAAAAACTCGAGAGCGCAAACCAAGTCTCTTTATTTGCCGCTTATGGAACTGCGCCAATCGCAGCCGGACTCTTTGCAATTTTGGCGCTTCTAAGTAGCGCTATTGCATCTGCTTTCCCAAGTTTTAAAGGTACCTCAATTGACATTGCACTTTATATAAACGCTCTTAGTTTTGCATTTAGTGCGTGGACAATTTTTCACTTACGAGAGATTCCAAAACGTAACCAGTCAGGTAAGCAAGCTGACTCCAGTGTTGGTAAATCCTTAATCGAGGGCTATAAAGCAGTAAGTAGCTCAAAGATTATTCGTGGTCTGATTATTGGAATGATCGGTGCTTTCATCGCAGCGGGCGCAGTTATTGGTTTAGCGCGAACCTTTGTAGGTGACTTAGGTGGCGGTGATGCTGGTTATGGTGTGCTCTTTGGTTCAGTATTCACTGGCCTTGCGATCGGAATCGCATTTGGTCCCAAGATTTTTGCCCAATTCTCGCGTCGTCGACTATTTGGTGCCTCGCTAACTATTGCAGGTTCATTCTTAGTTCTACTGGCAGTTATTCCTAACTTCACCCTGGCTGTCTTTATCGTGATTATTTTGGGAGCTTTCTCTGGGGTTTGCTGGGTAACTGGTTTCACAATGCTGGGCCTTGAAGTCCACGATGATGTTCGTGGCCGCACCTTTGCATTTATGCAATCAATTATTCGCGTAACACTGGTCGCGGTTCTCGCCATTTCACCCATTGTTGCCGCGTATATCGGCGAATATCGAATCAAGGTTAGTAATA
The DNA here is from genome assembly GCA_044374325.1 of Candidatus Planktophila sp. Classification (GTDB taxonomy): domain Bacteria; phylum Actinomycetota; class Actinomycetes; order Nanopelagicales; family Nanopelagicaceae; genus Planktophila. The sequence goes on along the minus strand of JBILOR010000130.1, from coordinate 1,634 downwards.
CAGAGGTTGCATATAACGGCGCAGCAATAACTTTGTTATTAGCTGGCTTATTTGCAATTTTGATTGGCGCAGTTTCTTACCATCAGATGAAAGATCGCCCAAATGTTTCGATTTGGAGCGATATTGCAAATGCAATTAAGGGCGAGCTTGGTTCAATTACTGGAGCGCAAACCAAAGGCATCTTCATTGCTTTTGAAGGTGGCGAAGGTAGTGGAAAATCAACTCAAAGTAAGTTGCTAAAAGAATGGCTAGAAGAAGAAGGCGAAGAAGTGCTGCTTAGTCGCGAACCTGGCGGTACTGAAATGGGCAAGGATTTGCGCCGAATATTGCTCGATCACTCAACCGGTGAAATTTCACCAAGAGCTGAAGCGCTTTTGTATGCCGCAGATCGCGCTCACCATGTCTTCTCAAAAATTCGCCCGGCACTAGATCGTGGCGAAGTTGTAATTACCGATCGCTACTTTGATTCGTCAATTGCTTATCAAGGTGCTGGTCGAGTACTGGTTTCAGGTGAGGTAGCACGAATATCACGATGGGCTACCGAATCATTATTTCCAACGTTAACAATTTTGATTGATCAACCAGCCGAAATAGGCCTAGGGCGCTTAAAGAGTAAAGATCGTTTGGAAGTAGAACCAATTGATTTCCACGAAAGAATTCGTCAGGAATATTTACAGTTAACGCTGCTTGATCCTGAGCGTTATTTAGTTGTCGACGGTCGCCAAAGCATTGAAGAGATTCACCAAGAAATTATTGCCCGAGTTGGCGAAATTCCTGGTCTGCGTCGCAACATTCGCGATGCTCAGGGAAATCGAATTATGAAACCAATTCGTCGCGCTGCAACAACGGCTCGAAATACTGCGCGCAAAACAGTTAAGAAGAAGTAGCGATGTCGGTTTACGATCATTTAGTTGGGCAAGCCCATCTAGTAAAAATTCTTGAAGGTGCTGTCGCTGCCGCTCGTAGCGGTGAAGAATCACAAGAAATGACGCATGCTTGGTTATTTACGGGTCCACCTGGAAGTGGTCGATCTTCAGCCGCTGTTGCGTTCGCTTCAGCCCTGATCTGTAACAATGATGGCTGCGGTACATGTGCTGACTGCAGAGCAGCCAAAGCTGGCACGCATGCCGATGTGGAAATTATTCGAACCGAAGGTCTATCAATCAAGATCGAAGAGATCCGTGAACTGCTAACTCGCGTGGCTTGGGCACCAGCGATGGGCGGGTGGCGAGTTGTAGTCATGGAAGACGCTGATCGCCTGACCGAATCTGCAGCCAATGCGCTTCTAAAAGCTATCGAAGAGCCCGGAAACCGCACAGTTTGGTTGCTTTGCGCACCAACGTTGCATGATGTTTTACCAACCATTCGATCAAGATGTCGTCATCTTCAGCTAGTAACACCTAGCGCTAAAGATGTGGCTGATGTTTTGATTAATCGCGAAGGTGTTTCACCAGCGATGGCCGATTACGCTGCACGTGCGTCGCAAGGACATGTTGGCCGGGCTAGGTATCTAGCAAGTGATGAAACTATTCGAAATCGCCGAAATACAATCATTAAGTTGCCAATGCAAATTAACGATATCGCGTCTGCATTTAAAGCTGCTGAAACTATTTTAAATTTAGCCACCGAGGAAG
>JBILOR010000174.1:0-12037 GCA_044374325.1 Candidatus Planktophila sp. | reverse complement strand
CATTATTAATTGGTTCACTTGCGGCATATGTAGTTGCGAAGCATCGATTCAAGGCCAAACGAGCGATCTATTTAGTGATTATCGGTTCGATGATGATCCCTTGGCAGGTGGGCTTGATTCCTGGTTTCTTGCTCGTCGATGATCTCGGCTGGCTTAATACTTTCTGGGCTTACATTATTCCAGCGCTACCAAAAGCTTTTATTGTTTTCTTCCTAGTTCAATATTTATCAAGCATTCCAGATGAACTAATTGAAGCTGCCCGCATCGACGGGGCTCGCGAATGGACAATCTATTTTCGCATTGTGCTGCCTCTTCTAAAACCAGCCATGATTGCGATGATGATTTTTACTGCGATCGGTGAGTGGAATAACTTCCTCTGGCCTTTGATCATTACGCAATCTCAAGATATGGCGAACCTACCAGTCGCCCTTGCGCTATTGAAGAACTCAGGAGCCGGAAACATTGGCACCCAAGGTGTGATCATGGCCGCAGCTTTGTTAGTCTCGCTGCCAACGATCATTCTTTACTTCCTTACCCAACGCCACTTCATTAGAGGTATCGCGCTCTCAGGAATTAAGTAACAGCAAATGATCACGAGTTTGATACCCAAAGTTTTTGTAATCACACTGGCTACATTTCTATTACTTCAACTATCCCCTGCCATCAGCGCTCAACCAATTAGCTGGAAAGTGATAAATGTAAAGGATCGCGTAAAGCCAATCGAGCTGGCTTTATCCGGTCTTCCTGAAGTAGTTAATCCGTTTGATCCTGCTCAGGCTGATTTATGGGCAACAGTTGTAACGCCTAATAAAACTCAATACGAGGTTCCACTCTTTTGGTACCAGGAGTATCGCTCAACTATTAACGGAAATACCCCTTGGTCCACAGCAGTTGGCGAGCCTGGTTGGCGACTTCGATTCCGAAGCGATGCAATTGGAATTCATGAAGTAACGCTTCGTGGATTGATGAACGGCGATAGTGTTTCAGCGCCAACTTATTCGGTTACAACTGAAGTGAAACACTCTTCACAAATTCAAATCGCAGGTAGAGGTTTCCAGCGTGACAGCGCGCCATTTGTGCCTATCGCCTACAACATCGCATGGGCTAATCGCCATGAGGAAAAAGTAAAGTATGAAAAGTGGTTCAAGGCAGCCTCAGCTGGTGGCGTTAATGTCGCACGCGTTTGGATGGCATCCTGGGATATGGGAATCGAATGGATTGATACAGGTCTTGGCGATTACACAAAACGTTTGGGCAATGCTTGGGCTTTAGACCAAGTGTTTGAGATCGGTGCCAAGTACGACGTTTCAATTGATCTAGTTCTGATAAATCATGGCGCTTTTAGTGAATCGACCAATCCTGAATGGTTCGGAAATCCATACAACATTGAAAACGGTGGGCCGTTAAAAAGTCCAGCGGAATTCGCTACCAACGAGACTGCAAAAAAATTCTGGGAACGCAGATTGCGCTATATCGCGGCTCGCTATTCGGCATCCCCCGCTCTCTTCACTTGGGAATGGTGGAATGAAGTTAACTTCACGCCAATCTCAGAAACAGATTTAACAGCCTGGATGGTTTCATCCAAGAAGGCTCTCTACACTTGGGATCCTTATAAGCACATGACAACTACATCATGGTCTTCTGCTGCAGCCGTACGCGATTGGTCCCCTGTAGATTTCGTTTCGACTCACGTTTACGATGGCAGTGATCCAATCAAGTCTTTGAGAAATCAATTTGAAGCAATAATTAAAGCGGTGCCAGATAAGCCTCTCCTAGTTGCTGAAATGGGTTCAGGAACAACCAGCGAAGATCCGTTCTCCGATCCCAAAGGGTTACACCTGCATAACTCGCAATGGGCAGCTCTCTTCGTTGGGTTTGGCGCACCCGCTGCATACTGGTGGTGGGATAACTACGTAGATCCGCTGAAACTTTGGGCAATTACCAGTGGCATGAAGAAGTTGATCGCTGGCGCTGATCCCGTGAATATGAAACCTGAAGAAATCCTGGGACCGCTTCGAACTACGGCGCTACTGCTGAGATCGTCTGAGCTAACACTTGGCTGGATTCGTCATAATGATTATCAATTGAGCGCTAAATCCTCACTGCTGTTGCAAGCCGCGATTACTGCACTGAAAACAAAAAAACCTTTGCAGACCAAATTTCCTGACCCCGTCGTTAAAGCTTCAGCAATCAAGATTCCCGTAGATGTTGCCGGAAATTACGTGATCAAGTTTATTGATGCTAAGAGCGGTAAGGCCATCTCGAATGTTAAGGTTTCAACAGCGACTACAGTTTTGAAATTTACAGTTCCGAAGTTTACTGGCGATATTGCCTTTAGAGTTGAGAAAGGGGCGGCATAATTGAGTACCGATCTAACTAACCGAACCCCTATCGCTCATCCGACATTGGCAGATGTGGCTGCGATAGCTGGCGTGAGTATCAAGACCGCCTCGCGCGTCCTAAACGGTTCAGCGAATGTTTCGCCTGATACCGAAGAGAAAGTTAAGAAAGCAGTTGGGTTGGTCGGTTACCGTTCTAATCGTATTGCTCGCGAACTTCGCGGAGGATCACTCAGCAACATCATCGGAATGGTTATTTCCGACTTAGCTAACCCTTTTTATGCCGGTCTTGCCGCAGGTGCTGAAGAAACTTTGAGTAAATCTGGATTCGAATTAATCTTGGCGACAGCTAGAGACAATGGCGAACGAGAAAAAGTACTTATCGAGTCACTTCTGGAACGTCGTGTTCGTGGATTGATCATCGTTCCCTCAGGTGAAGATTATTCATACCTTCATATTGAACGTCGACGTGGCTTTAGTTTTGTCTTCGTTGACCGACCAGCTCCATATCTCGATGCAGACACTGTTTTAGTTGACAACCAAGGTGGAATCAATGCCTGTGTTGATAAGTTGTTATCGCTTGGTTGTAAACGAATCGCTCTCATAGCTGATACGCCGGCTATTTGGACAGCTGCAGAACGTATTGAGGGCTTTAAGAAGGCGATTGTTACTCGCAAATTGGATTCAGATAATTCTTTGATAATCAGTGGTGTGCACACTTCATTAGAGGCCGAGCAGGCAACGCGAGAATTACTTAGCCAGCGTAAGAAAGTTGATGGCATCATCGCAGCCAACGATTTGATCGCTTTCGGCGTAGGACAAGTTAAGTCTAACTTGAATTCGAATCTGCAGGTTGTAAGTTTCGATGAATTTCCATCAGCGGCTCTTATGGGCGTTCATACGTTAAACCACGATCCACAGCGACTGGGACGCTTAACAGCAGATGTGATTCTGAAGCGAATGAACGAACCAACTGCTGACAATTATCAAAGCGCCGTAATGAAAGTAGCCATCAGCGAAGAAATACATGGTGTGGCATGAGTGATCGTCTCGCTTTAGGTGTTGATGTCGGCGGAACTAAGATCGCTATAGCTTTAGTAGATGGCAAGCTTGGAGTCTCTGAACGAATAGATGTGCCGAGTTTTGCTACTGACGGATTTGAGTTGTGGGGGCGAATCGCTGATGCCACCAAGGAAATTCTGAGTAAAGCAGAAAGTGAAGTTGTGGGCATCGGAATTGGCTCTGCTGGTCCGATTTATCCCAATCCAGGAACTGTCAGTCCGGTCAATATTCCAGTATGGCGCGACTTTCCACTAGTTGATTGTTTTCGTGATGTATTCCAAATTGATCGAGTATCCCTTCATGGTGACGCTATGGCGCTTGCACATGCAGAACACAAAATCGGAGCCGGCGTCGGTTCACGAAACATGTTAGGTATCGTTGTTTCGACTGGTATTGGTGGCGGCTTAATTCTTGACAATCAATTATTCGAAGGTGAAACCGGAAACACGAGCTACTTTGGCCATAGTTCGATCAACTTCCAAGGCAAACTCTGCGTATGTGGACGAACTGGCTGCGTCGAGACATATGCCAGTGGCCCAAATATGGTCGCACTCGCCAAAGAATTGGGTTGGCAAAGCAGCACTGACTCCTTCATCGAGGTGGCTGCTGCAGCTCGAGCCGGAGATGCATTTGCCCTACAAGCAATTGAAACAGGCTCGAAAGCGTTGGCCGTGGGTCTAGTGAATTTCGTGGGCAGCCTCGATATCGGCCACATCGTAATTGGTGGTGGCGTCGCCCAAGCTGGCGACATCTATTGGAATCCGTTGCTGAAACACATTCGTGCCGAAGCTGAGTTCTATGGATTCCTGCGTGATTTAAAAGTCTCCCCTGCCAAACTAACAACAGATGCTGGCCTAATCGGTGCAGCTTTAGGCGTTCTCTAATCTCGAATTAGAGATAACAAATCGAAAGGTAACTATGTCACTCGAAAAATCCGAGCGTCCTTGGGGAAGCTATGAAGTCCTAGGTGAATTCCCGAACTACAAGGTAAAAACGATCTGTGTAAAGCCCGGAGGTCGACTTAGCTACCAACGTCATGCCAAACGTGCCGAGCACTGGTTTATTGTTGCTGGTAATCCTGAAGTAACTGTCGACGGTGAAATTCGCAACATTGGTCCTGGTGATTCAGTTCAATTTGCGATTGGTGTTCTACACCGAATTGCTAATCCTGGAACAACTGATGTGATCTTTGTAGAAGTTCAGACTGGTACCTATTTTGGTGAAGATGACATTGAACGCGTTGAAGATGATTACGGACGTTAACAGATGAACTCAAAGTCAAAACTTGCAACTAATTGGAACCTAAAGCTCTCCCCTAAGTCAGATGCTTGGGATATTTCACCAGTTAAAGATCAACACAATGTTTGGCGAAACGATCCGTCTGGCATAACCCGCATCGAACTACCTGATTTGATTCCAGCGACTGTGCCAGGTTGCATTCACACTGACTTAATGGCGGCCGGCCTGATTAAAGACATATCTATCGATGGCAAGGAACAGGATCAATTCTGGATTTGGAAAACCGATAGTCAATATTCAACTCTGTTAAAGCAAGATGTCTCCCCTACCCAAAAGCACTTGGTATTCCAGGGTTTAGACACAATTGCAACTATTGAGCTAAATGACAACGTTGTACTAACTACCAAGAACATGCACCGTTCGTATCGACTCGATGTAACAGAGTTGCTAAAGGCTGGCGACGTAAGTCTCAAGATTTCCTTTGCAGCTCCGCTTTCCGATGCGGAATCTAAATTAGCTGCGCTCGGAACCGCTTATCCCCGTCCATATGAGATGCCATATAACTACCAACGCAAGATGGCTTGTAGTTACGGCTGGGATTGGGGTCCGATCACTATATCTTCAGGTATTTGGAAACCAATACTTCTTCACACCTGGACCGATGCCTATCTCGAAAATACTGCCGTAACTTCAACCTTGATCAATGGCGTCCCACATCTATCCGCCCAGATTCAATCTGCCGGTGATTTAGCTGAAAAGAAAGTCGCCGTAACCGTCAAGAGCAAAAGCGGAGAAGTCTTAATCCGGCAAGAGAAAGCGGTAACGGGCGCTCAAACTGATCTGGATTTTGCGGTACCAAATGCGCAGATCTGGCATCCGCGTGGTCGTGGTGCTCAGACTCTTTATGATGTTGAATTTTCGTTAATTGCTTCCGATGGCAAGGAACTAGAAGTTGACACCAAGCAAACTGGTTTCCGCTTGGTAGAGCTAGATACTTCAGAATCAGAACCCGGCAAGAATCATTTCGCAATCAAAGTTAATGGCGAACGGTTGTGGATTCGTGGCGCTAACTGGATTCCAGATGATCCATTTCCAACTCGCGTTACTCGCGAGCGATACCACCAACGCATCAAGGATATGTTGGAAGTAAATATCAACGGTATCCGTGTTTGGGGCGGTGGTCTCTACGAATCAGATGACTTTTATGATCTTTGCGATCAAGAAGGAATAGTTGTCTGGCAAGATTTCCTTTTTGCTTGTGCGGCATACCCAGAAATTCCAGAGATGTTCGAAGAAGTCGAAGCCGAAGTTGATGAAAATGTCCGTCGCTTGGCTAGCCATCCTTCGTTAGTTATATGGAATGGTGGAAACGAATGTATCGAGGGTTTCCAGTATTGGGGTTGGCAAGAAACGTTAGAAGGGCGCCCTTGGGGTGAGACTTTCTATCTGCAGACGATTCCAAATACCTTGAAGAAGATCGATCAAACACGCCCTTACATTCCAGGTTCGCCATTTAGTACTCATTCAGATAACGTGAAATCTTTCGATTCCGGAACAATCCACATTTGGGACGTCTGGAATGAAACTGGTTATGAACGTTACGAGCAATACTCCCCCAGCTTTGCTGCTGAATTTGGTTTTAACGGACCGGGTTCCTGGTCAATGCTGACGCGAGCCATTGGTAGCGATGACCTAGTGGCTACATCTGACGAAGTTGCGTACCACCAACGTGCCTTCAATGGCATGAGCAAGATCGCCGCTGGTCTGTCGCGCGAGTTTGCAAACCCACCTACCCGTGGACATGCCTGGTACTTCGCAGCTGCACTTGGGCAAGCTCGCGCAGTTGAGATTGGACTAAAGCATTTCCGTAGTCTTTACGAAACTTGTAGCGGCGCGATTCTCTGGCAATTCAACGATATGTGGCCGGCAATTTCTTGGGCAGTGCTTGATTACACCGGTTTCCGTAAATTGGCTTGGCATGCGATGAAGTCCGCTTATCAACCAAGGGCCATTGTCGTAGGCCGTGTTGATCAAGGTGCTCAAATTACTTTACTCAATGATCTGCCAGATCCTTGGCAGACCCAAGTAGTTCTCTCGTTAATTGATAAGAATGGTTCAGTCATCAAGACTCACACTGTTGATGTGAACCTTGACCGCTACAGTGTTTCTCGAACACCTGCAGTAGATATATTTCCTGAAATAGCAAATGGAAATTATGAGGGCTTCATTCTTGCGACTTGCCCCGAAGTTCGAGCTTCTCGTCGAACCACACTCAAGCCTGCGCAGGAATCACCAAAGCACGACCTTGTAGCGAGCGCAAACATTGCCTCAGGTGTGTTGAGAGTGGAAGTGAAAGCAAATACCTATATTCATGAGCTCTCGTTCATGCCTGAGCTAATAGCTCTCGGAACTCAAGTGGATTCTCAAATAGTCTCATTACTGCCTGGTGAAAGTCATACCTTCTCAGTTTCTGGTTACCCTTCAGACCTTGCCATGATTGCACAAAAGGTAGATGAACTACTTTGGTCACATAACCGGATCGTGAATCAATAATGCAGATTTCGATTGCCCAATTTGGCGCTGTTGCCGATGGTGTTACCAATAATGCGAAACATATTCAGGCTGCAATCAACCAGGTAGCCGAAAGTGGTGGTGGTCGAGTATTAATCCCGGCGGGTGGCTCTTTCTTATCAGGTAGTTTCGAGCTATTACCTAAGGTTGAACTGCACTTAGAGTCCGGGGCCATTTTGCTTGCAAGCGGTGATTATGCCGACTACTCCCCTGAGCATTCGATAGAGGTATTAACCGAGGGCGAAGTCAACGAAGAAGTTCTACCTAGACGAGCTTTTATTGTGGGTTTTCGAGCTCACGGGGCAAGCATCACCGGACTCGGGACAATCAATGGAAATGCCGACGCATTTATTGCCACACGTGGTGAATATATCCATCAAATGCGCGGACCAATCGGTGGTCGAGATCAATATCTAGAGCGGCCTTTTTCAATCTTTTTGATCGAGTCTTACGGGGTGAAAATGGTAGATGTAACCATTACTGACCCCGCTTTCTGGGCAGTTCGTTTTACTGGTTGCAACAATTTAGATATCAATGGAATCCGGATTTTAAGCGATCTTATGGTTCCAAATGGCGATGGTATCGATATTGATCGTTGCCAAGATGTTCGAATCACTAATTCGCATTTTGAAACTGCCGATGATTGCATCTCGTTGAAATCATGTGCGGCCACTTCGCAATACGGATTAGTTGATAACGTGATAATCAACAATTGCTTCTTTAAATCTACTTCAGGTGCGATCACTCTTGGCACCGAATCTGTTGGTGATATTACGAACGTGATCATCAGTGACTGCATTGTGCGCGATTCCCATCGTGGATTCGCTGTGCGATCTCGTGAAGGCGGAACCATTTCTAATGTTTTAATCACCGACTGCATTGTCCAAACTCGTGCATTTAGCGATATGTGGTGGGGCCACGGTGAAGCCCTCCACGTCACTGCTTTTTCCTGGGATGACCCTGAAAAGGGCACAGACGGTAACATCGAGAGAACCTACGAGGGCAAAGTTCGCAACATAACTTTTCGCAATATTAATGTGACTACAGAGGCAAGCACTCTTGTTTGGGCTGCGCATCCGCAGCTAATCAAGGGTGTGCTCTTTGAGAACATCAATCAACTTATGCTCAATCAATCCAAGTGGCCACATCGAATCGATCTGCGCCCAAATGGCATTACCGACGTGATCCGCAGAAAACACAACGCATTTGATGTGATGAACGCTACCGATGTAGTGATCCGAAACTCCAGAGTTACTTGGGATAGCGAAACCAGATCAATGTATGGCGAGCTAATTGGTAGTGAGAATTCACCTGGTTTGATCCACGAATCGTTAACTGAACGCTAATGGCGGCAAAACTCTCACATCGTCGTGAGATTCAAGGCCTGCGCGCCTTGGCAGTTTTGGCGGTTATCACAAATCACTTATTTGCCGATCTTCTGCCGGGTGGCTTTCTCGGCGTAGATATTTTCTTTCTCTTATCTGGTTACTTGATTACAGCGCAACTAATTGAACTATCAACCAATGGGCAAATCGGTAGAAATCTCTTAGAATTTTATGCCCGCCGAATCCGCAGAATTCTGCCTTCAGCTTTGCTGGTTATTTGGGTAACAGTAGCTTTGGCATACAAGTATCTGGGTCTGGTTATCGGCAATGAAACCCTACGGGATGGACGATGGGCGACTATTTTCTTCGCAAACTCACATTTCAATTCACTCAAAGTTGATTACTTTGAACAAGGAAAATCTACGCCTCTGCTCCAGCACTATTGGTCATTAGCGGTAGAAGAGCAGTTCTATTTGATATGGCCAGTAGTTATTTTGCTCGCTGCGATCATTTTTCGTAAGCGACTATCGCAACTCCTCCTAGCCTCTCTGACACTTCTAGCTATCTTCTCGTTCTGTTCAATATTTATTATTGAAAAGACACTCACCTATTTCGCTACCCAAACTCGAATCTGGGAGTTAAGTATTGGCGCACTTGTCGCAATCTTGGGGACCCGAGCCTGGCCAAAGATTGCGCAGTGGAGTGCAGTTCTCATTCTGATCGGCTCGCTTTTCATTGTTGATTCAACGGACCAAGTTCCCGGAGTAGTTGTATTGCCTGCCTTGCTGGCTACCGCACTTTTACTTAACATAACCGATAAAAATCTTCTTCATCTTCTTGGGAATCGACTAATGCATTACCTGGGAGATATTTCCTTTGTGCTCTATCTCTGGCACTGGCCGGTTATCGAACTTCATCGCCACCTCTCTTTTACCGAGCTCTCAATCGTTGATTCCGTCTCGCTCTTGCTCATAACATTCGTGCTTGCTGTCATTACTCACCATTTGTTTGAGAACCCGATTAGATACAACAGATATCTAATCGGACATCCGGCTATAACTGTTATCTCAGGTACTAGCGCCATTGCCTTCAGCGTCCTTGCCACCTACCTGCTTGTGAAAGGTTAAACATGAAAAAAATAGCCGCGGTTCTGCTGATAACTTTCTTACTCTCAAACCCTTTTTCGGCTCATGCCGCCACTAATAAGGCAGGTGGTGCCTGTGGCAAAGCGGGCTTAACTACCACAATCGCGAAATCGAAGTACTCCTGTCAGCTGGTTAAGAAGAAGTTGATCTGGGTAAAGTCACCCACAGCAACCGTTGACCCTGTCCTTGTAGCGATATCAGTTGCCATGAAGATAACTAAACTTCCAGCGAATCTAACTCCTAGCTTGACCAATGCTAGAACTGACAAAAGTGAGTGGCTTAAGGAAACAAACCCATGTTCAGTTGATTTCGCTGAAGTTCGGGTCCCAGAATGTTTAGGTGGCGATCCAGCTGGAAGTAAACTGATAGTTCTCTATGGTGATTCGCACGCGTCAATGTGGATGCCAGCAATTGACGCGATTGCAAAGAAAAATGGTTATCGAGTTGAGCTCTATGCAAAACTCGCTTGTCCTTTGATCGAAGCGCCAGTTTGGTCCTACCAATTAAACCGAGCATTTAGCGAGTGCACAGAATGGCAACAGCTCGTTCTTCCTAAAATTAAGAGCGCCAAACCAGACCTTTTGATTGTTACTGACCAATGGAAGCCTGCAGTAGTGAATGGAGAGAAGTCAGATTTCGATACCGAAACTTTATGGGCAAAAGAATTTCCAAAAGCCTTAGCTACTTTGAATAGCTATGCGAAGAAATTGGTAGTGATTGGTAACAATCCAAGCATGACTACCGATTCAATCAATTGCGTTAGCCGGCCAGGAGTAACCGTGAGTATCTGCGCTTCGGTTCGCACCAAGGCGGACAATAATGCGTTCAATAAGATTGAACGAGCAGCAACTCTCGCGGTGAGGGCTACTTTCATCGACACGGTCGAATGGGCTTGTGATGCTTTTATGTGCCCCGCAATTATTGATAACAAGTTGGTCTACTTCGACCAATGGCATTTCACCGCTACTTACGTTAACTGGTTAACGCCGTCTCTGGCTAAGGCTCTTGCGCTTAAGTTTTAGACATTTCAAGGTTCTAGATATCTGGGGTAATATTCGCAGTACCTACGGACGATTGGCGCAGCGGTAGCGCACTTCCTTGACATGGAAGGGGTCACTGGTTCGATCCCAGTATCGTCCACTTAGAAATCACTTCTCAAGAAAAACTTTTACTCTCCTAATTGTCTCATCAAGGTACTCTGGCAAGATACTTGCGTGCTCAGCATCTGGTGTTTCATATAGGTAGTTCAGTAAGAGCAATCGTCGATGCATAAGTAACATTTGCAGATCCGTCTCTTCGTAAACCGGCAAAGCTTTGACTGACTTGTAACCTTCGAGCAAAGCCTGATCTTGATCTGGTGTGTCGAGGTAGTACAAGGCGGTAGCTAAATCTTGGATAGGAAGACCAATTCCGCAATCATCAAAATCAAAAATAGAAATCTGGTCGAGATGCCATTTTACGTTCCAGCCATGAAGATCGGCATGAATTAAATGCGACTTGTTTTCTTGGTACAAATCATTGGTCCGCCTAGAGATTTCCGCAAATGCTTCGATTACTAACTTTTTGTATTCATCGCTTAGTTGGCTCTCGTCGCCACGAAGCAAATCCGGCGAACCCCAGAAAGGGTCGTTCAAGATCGGTACTTGGCAATTGCTTGGCAAATCAAAATCGACGGACAAGTTATGCATGTGGGCCATAGCAGCACCAAGCGCATGTAACTGAGTAGGTGTAGGTTCATCGCCCACATCTTCCCCTTCTAGCCACGAATACATAACCGTGTATAGATCGCGACCACTTTCCTGATGGAAAAATGTTGTTACATAGCTCCCCTGCTTGTTTGCAATTGGCCTGGCCGTTTGAACTAAATCTGAGTTATTTAAAAATTTAACCCAAGCGACTTCACCTTCAACATTTGACTTACTACGAGGTGAATTCACATTAATTCGAAAGGCATAGTGATCTCCATCTTTCGCAGTCAACTTAAATGTTGCGTTGTTTTCGTAATTGACCAAGGACACTTCCTTGATCTCAACTGGGTATAACTTGAGTACGTCGTTGGCAATCTCAAGTAAATTTGATTCAGTAAAACTCATGCTTACACCAATCCTCTTCGTCGCAGCAATGGTTCGATTTGAGCATCACGGCCACGGAAATTTCGAAACATCTGCATAGAATCGATGGATCCGCCACGACTCATCAACGTGTTTCGGAAATGGTCACCGTTCTTCCGAGTTAAGCCACCATTGTCCTTAAACCATTCAACAGTATCTGCATCGAGTACTTCGCTCCAGATATAGCCGTAGTAACCCGCTGAATACCCACCTGCGAAAATATGTGAGAAATAGGTCGAGCGATA
>JBILOR010000129.1:0-3549 GCA_044374325.1 Candidatus Planktophila sp. | reverse complement strand
GGCAATCTGCCACCTAAAATTAGCGACAGTTAAGGGGAGTACCTCGTAAATGCACCTTCGTCAATACGGATAGAAATATCCCGGAGTTGCAACCATATTCTGGTTGAGGGAGACCTTGGCATCACTGGCCCCTTTAACGAATAGGTATTTAACATGGATGTATCACTGCTTACTTGGTTTGTTGTTATTGGCGCGATTCTCGCCTTAATTGTTATTGATCTCCTGACGGTTAGCCGCAAACCCCACGATGTAATGTTTAAAGAAGCTGCTATCTGGTCGATCTTTTATATCGGTGTAGCGATCGCATTCGGAATTTGGGTGTGGCAAACAGCAGGTTCACAATTTGGAACCGAATACTTTGCGGCCTATCTCGTCGAGAAATCTTTATCAGTAGATAATCTCTTTGTTTTCATCATTATTTTGGCCCAGTTCAAAGTGCCTTCGATCTATCACCAACGAGTATTGATGTTTGGTGTAATTCTGGCTCTGGTTCTGCGCGGCATATTTATTGCCGTTGGCGCAGCAGCGTTGGCAGCCTTTAGCTTTACCTTTGTAATCTTCGGTGCAATCTTGATCTGGACAGGTATTGGTCTCTTCAAGCACTGGGATGAGGACCCATCGCCAGAAGATAATTTCTTAGTTCGTTCAATTAGAAAACGCATTGCGATGACCGATGAATATGACGGTTCTAAGATCTTTACTCGTCTAAATGGCAAGCGAATTGCAACACCTATGTTTTTGGTGATGATTGCTATTGCCTCGACAGATCTTCTATTTGCTCTGGATTCTATTCCGGCAACATTTGGCGTAACTCAAGAACCATTCTTAGTCTTTGCAGCCAATGCATTTGCTCTGCTTGGGTTACGCGCTTTGTACTTCTTGCTCAAGGGATTACTGGACAAGCTCGTTTACCTATCATTGGGACTATCAGTAATTCTCATGTTTATTGGAGTTAAGTTGATTTTGACTTACATTCATGAAGTATGGAATGAAGTTCCGAAGGTTCCGACTCTAGCCAGCCTTGCGGTAATTGCAACGATTTTAATTGTTTCGACAATTGCCAGCTTGATTAAGGTAAAACGCGACCCTAGTGCTCATGCACATGCGGGTCGAGTAACTAATGCAAAGGAAAAGCATAGCCACATAGAAAAAGAATAGTTTCTGCTTACGTGAAGTAAAGGCCGGCGCCATAATTTATGGAGCCGGCCTTTTCCTTATCAAACTCTACTTATTGGTTATAACAACCTTTAGAGCTTTGGTCTCGGCTGCCCGACTAAAGGTGTCATAGGCATCGATGAACTCATCGAAGCTAAAGAAGTGCGTTGCAAATTTCTCTGCTTGAATTTTCTTGCTCATTACTAACTTCAATAGCAGTGGGGTGGTATTTGTGTTTACCAGCCCCATGCTGATTGAAATATTCTGAATCCAGAGATTCTGTAATTCAAGTGAAACCGCTTTCCCATGTACACCAACATTGGCAACGTGCCCACCTGGGCGCACGATCTGTGTGGCCATTTCAAAGGTAAGCGGAACTCCCACTGCTTCAATAGCAACATCTACGCCAGCGCCATCGGTCATAGCGAGGACTTCTTCTTTCCATTTAGCAGATCCTGATACGACCGTATCTGTTGCACCGAATTCGCGTGATTTCTCTAATCTATTTACATCTAGATCAATTGAAATAACCCGAGCTGCGCCGTATAGCGCTGCAGTTGCAATCGCGGCTAGACCTACAGGGCCAGTGCCGATTACAGCAACAACATCACCAGGTTTAACTGCGCCGTATTGGATACCCATTTCAAAGCCAGTCGGCAAGATATCTGAAAGCATTACTGCTTCGGTATCTGTTACTCCGGCGGGCATCAAGTGAAGCGAGTTATCAGCATATGGAATTCGCACATATTCAGCTTGAGTTCCATCAATTAAATGGCCGAGAACCCAGCCCAACCCTGACAAGCCTTCCTCGCCAAGACAGTGTGAATAAAGGCCTTGCTTACAGTTTGCGCATGCTCCGCAAGACTTAATGCAAGAGATTATTACGCGGTCTCCCACTTTAAAATTGGATACCGAAGTGCCAAGCTCGGTAATCGTGCCGATTCCTTCATGACCCAATATTCGACCGGGAGTTACGGCCGGTACGTCACCTTTGAGAATATGTAAATCGGTGCCACAAATTGTGGTTGTTTCGACTTTGATAATTGCATCTGTTGGTTTTTGAATTTTAGGATTTGCAACTTCCTTCCATACCTTTACGCCAGGACCGCCATAGACGAGTGCCTTCATTTTGTTGCCAACTTTCTATTTATATAAGAAAAATTCTTACATATTCTTGCTATTCACATTAACCATAGGCCTTGTTCAGCTATGCCCATAAGGAATGTGAGAGTTAAGACAACCTCGAGAGTGCTGGCACTTTGACTGCTGTAATTAGTAGAATTTTCAAATGTCCAAAGCACAAGTAACTGCGCAACTGCAGAAGTTAACACCTAATCAAAGAAAAGTATTGATTGATCTGCGCGACCACATTGCTTCCAAACTTCCAAAATCTGAACAGGTAATCAAATATGGGATTCCCACTTTTCTAATTGAGGGAATCCCGGTACTTGGTTTTGATGGCTACAAAAAGCACAACAGTATTTTTCCTTATAGTGGCTCCTTCAATATTCGCCTTGAGAAGGAACTTGATAAATATAAAAAAACTAAAGGGTCGATTCATTTTGACTTAGAAAAAAGTATTCCAAAGCCATTAATAAATAAGATTTTGCTCGAAAAGATTAATCAGATTAATTCTTCGTATCCTAAGAAAAGTGGCGAATTTCTTGAGTTTTACGCAAATGGTGTGCTTAAAGCTAGAGGAAAATATAAAGCAGACAAGCTGCATGGTGACTGGAAATGGTTTCGGAAATCGGGCGTGATCATGCGTTCGGGTACTTTTAAAGATGGTGTTCAAGTTGGAATATGGACAACTTATGATGCCAAAGGAAAGAGTTATAAGCAGACTCAGATGTAAAGGTTTGAGGCGACTTTTCTTCACTTCTGTTCCATAATTGCCCTGTGAGCATTACTTCTACCGTGGCAATGACCAGGGTTTCTAATCCTGCACTTGTGCTTGTCCATGGTTTAGGTTCAGCCGGAACAATTTGGAAAAGTTTGATTTCTGAATTAGAGAAAGACTTCACTGTTTATTCCATCGATTTACCCGGGCATGGCGAAGCGGCTTTAGGCGATGATGAAAAATATGATCCGCGCTCACTCGGCGAAATGATTCTGAGTTATATGCAAAGTGTTCATAAAGTGCACAAGATGCACGTTGCTGGAAACTCGCTCGGCGGTTGGATTTCTTTAGAGATGGCAGCACTTGGACCAAAACTAGTTGAAAGCGTTACCGCCTTAGCACCAGCTGGATTGTGGCACGAAGGCCCAACCATGAAGATTCCGCCGAGTATTGATGCAAGAATTTTGGCCAAGATTTCGCAATTCTTTATGCCGCTGGCCTTTCACCTGCCACCGTTAAAAGCTTTGGGATATCGCAAAATCACGCACTTATGG
>JBILOR010000128.1:0-3596 GCA_044374325.1 Candidatus Planktophila sp. | reverse complement strand
TCTCATATTGTTGCAACTACTTTTACTGACCGCATTGTGGCTAAGTTCAAACTACCGGTTGAAGGATGGCGCGGTGAGTGAACGCTCTTTCCTAAACGAGATCACGATTAAGAATCTCGGCGTTATTGAATCTGCATCACTTGAATTTGAACCTGGTTTAACAGTTTTGACTGGCGAGACCGGTGCCGGAAAAACTATGGTGCTAACTGCGCTGAATTTAATTTTGGGTGGGAAAAGTGATGCAGCCCTTGTGCGTACGGGCCAAGAAAGATTAGTTGCTAGTGGCCGCTTTGCAGTTACTAAAGCGATTGCAGATAGCGCCAGTGAAAAAGGCGCCGATCTCGATGGTGATGAGTTAATTCTTACTCGCAATGTAAATAGCGACGGCAAAAGCAAAGCGATCGCCGGCGGAATTGCGATTCCAGCTGGAACTTTAGCTGAGCTAGCAGTTGAGTTGATCGAGATTCATGGTCAAGCAGCAAACTTGCAAATTACTAAGGGTTCTAAGCAAAGAGAGCTACTTGATAGATACGCCGGCGCTGGGCTACAGAAAGTTCTATCTGCCTATCAGCTCGAGTTATCAAATTACCAAGGGCTTAAAAGCCGAATCGCCACTTTGAAAAACGCTGCCAGTAAGCGCGATGCTGAGATCGCTGAATTAACTGAGTTCACAAATGCCTTTAATAAGTTAAAGCCCAAATATGGTGAGTTAGCCCAAATCGAGGTAGATATTTCCAAGCTAAGTTCGGTTGAAGAGTTCCGAGTCGCCATTACGACCTCACTCGGTGCAATTGAAGATGAAGAGAATGGGGCTCTGACATCACTCGGATTAGCCCGTAAATCACTTGATTCCGTACGCGCTAAAGACCCAGAGATTGAAAGTGTATTTAGCAATTTAACCGATGCCTTCTTTTTACTGGGCGATGCCAACTCGACTTTGAACTCTTATCTATCATCACTAGAGGCAGACCCTGATCGCCTGAGCGCCCTGCAAGAACGCAAAGCGGCGCTGAACTCTTGGCTCAAGAAGTATGCAACCGGTGAGATGGATTTAGACGCCTTGATTGTTCGCGGTGAAAGTTCCAAGAATGCAATGGCCGATCTAACTGGTGGCGATGAACTAATTGCAGAGTTAGAGAAAGAGTTAGTTGGCGTAAAGAAATTATTGCTAACGAATGCAAAAGAGCTATCAGCGGAACGAAGTAAATCAGCGTTATCTATGGCAACTGCGGTGAGTGAAGAAATTCATGCGCTCTCGATGCCGCATACAAATTTGATTGTTCAAGTTAGCCATCCAGATTATGCAGGCGGGTTAAAGGAATCAGATTTCACCGCTAGCGGTTGTGACGAAGTAACGTTGCTACTCCAAGCCCATAAAGATGGCCCACTAGTGCCAATCGCTAAAGGTGCATCTGGCGGTGAAATGTCACGCGTTATGTTGGGGTTAGAAGTCGTGTTAGCGAAGGTACAACCAGTCGGAACCTATATTTTCGATGAGGTTGATGCCGGCGTCGGCGGCAAGGCGGCCATTGAAGTAGGTCGGCGATTGGCACTGCTTGCAAAAGATGCCCAAGTTATTGTGGTTACACATTTACCTCAAGTTGCAGCTTGGGCAGATTCTCATTTCGTGGTTAAGAAAAGTAGCGACGGAAGCATTGTGGCTAGCGGTGTCAACAAACTCGCCGAAGCCGAGCGGATTAATGAGATAGCTCGAATGCTCGCGGGCCTGGAAGATTCAGCAAGCGCGCAAGAACACGCCGCCGAACTCCTAGCTATGCGCGCAAACGGTTAAGCACCTGCGAATTTACTGATAGGTTTATATCCCATGAGCGATCATGTGACTAAACACTTATTTGTAACTGGCGGAGTCGCCTCTTCACTTGGCAAAGGACTCACCGCTTCATCACTCGGTCGACTACTAGTCTCTCGTGGCCTGCGCGTCACAATGCAAAAACTTGACCCATATCTAAACGTTGACCCAGGAACCATGAACCCGTTTCAACACGGTGAAGTCTTTGTGACAGATGATGGCGCGGAAACTGATCTAGATATTGGTCACTACGAGCGTTTTCTCGATACTAATTTGCAGGGTTCAGCGAATGTAACGACTGGCCAGGTTTATTCACGAGTAATTGCGCGCGAACGTCGCGGCGAGTATTTGGGCGAGACCGTACAAGTAATCCCGCACATCACTAATGAAATTAAAGAACGCATTCGTGCCATGGCATCACCTGAAATCGATGTGGTTATTACTGAAATCGGTGGCACCGTTGGCGATATTGAATCACAGCCATTCTTAGAAGCTGCTCGACAGATTCGTCAGGAAGTCGGCCGCGACAATGTTTTCTATTTACATGTTTCGTTAGTTCCATACATCGGTCCATCTGGTGAATTAAAAACTAAACCAACCCAACATAGCGTGGCTGCTCTTCGCGCAATTGGTATCGCACCTGATGCAATCGTGCTGCGCTCTGATCGCCCGATTCCAGATGGTGTAAAGCGCAAGATTTCGCTCATGTGTGACGTGGATGCCGAAGCGGTAGTTGCCGCAGTTGATGCCCCATCTATCTATGACATTCCAAAAGTTTTACATGCTGAAGGCCTTGATTCATATGTGGTCTCGCGCCTTGGACTTAAGTGTCACGATGTTGAATGGGGCGTCTGGGATGCCTTGCTCGAGAAAGTTCATAATCCAAAGCACC
This sequence comes from Candidatus Planktophila sp., assembly GCA_044374325.1. GTDB lineage: Bacteria > Actinomycetota > Actinomycetes > Nanopelagicales > Nanopelagicaceae > Planktophila. The sequence goes on along the minus strand of JBILOR010000128.1, from coordinate 894 downwards.
AGATCACCGTTGGTCTAGTTGGTAAATATGTTGATTTACCTGATGCCTACCTCTCAGTCAGCGAGGCTTTGCGAGCAGGTGGTTTTTCAAATGATGCCAAAGTAAATCTCAAATGGATTGCCAGCGATGAATGTGAAAGTGATGCAGGGGCCAGAGCAATGCTCAGCGATGTTGATGCGATCTGCGTTCCGGGCGGATTTGGAATTCGCGGCATCGAAGGCAAACTTGGCGCTCTTAAGTTTGCGCGCGAGAATAAGATTCCAACTCTCGGTTTGTGTCTAGGTTTGCAATGTATGGTGATCGAGGCAGCACGCAACCTTGGTGGTATTCCTGATGCTAATAGCGCCGAATTTGATCCAGAATCTGGCACGCATGTAATTGCAACAATGGCTAGCCAGAAAGAAATTGTTTTGGGTCAGGCCGATATGGGCGGAACAATGCGTCTTGGTTTATACCAAGCAGAATTAACACCAGGGTCAATCGTCGCAACAGTTTACGGATCAACATCAATTTCAGAGCGTCACCGTCACCGTTATGAAGTAAACAACAAGTATCGCGAGCAAATTTCGAGTGCTGGCCTTCTATTCTCAGGGATCTATGAGGCCGAAAATCTTGTGGAGTTTGTTGAATTGCCAAAAGAGGTACATCCTTATTACGTGGGAACACAGGCGCATCCAGAACTTCGTTCACGTCCTACCAAAGCTCATCCGCTATTCACCGGCTTGGTGGCAGCGGCAATTGCAAGAAAGAAATAGTTTCCATTAAGGATTAGCCATGCAGGTTGGTATACCAAAAGAGATCAAAGTCCACGAGTCCCGAGTTGCGATTACACCTGATGGGGTTAGCGAGTTAGTTCGTGCCGGGCATGAAGTATTTATTGAAGCCGGCGCTGGT